>DASXHY010000248.1:0-9821 GCA_036488095.1 Verrucomicrobiia bacterium
GCGGACATCGTGCGCCTGTGGGTTTCCTCGCAGGATTTTCGCAGCGACATCGTCGTGAGCGAGGAACGCATCAGTAGAGTCGCGGAGACGTATCGCGGCATCCGCAACGCGCTGCGCTATCAGCTCTCTAATCTTTACGATTTCGATCCCGCGAAAAATTCGGTGCCCGATGAAAAACTCACCGGGCTGGACCGCTGGATTTTGGGCGAGTTTTCGCGCGTCGAAAAAGAGGTTGCCGAGGCCTACGACAAATACGAGTTCCACGTCGTTTACCAGAAACTCAGCCAATTCATCGCGGTCGAGTTGTCCTCCATTTACCACGACGTCATCAAGGATCGGCTTTACACCGACGCGGCCAATTCGCAGCGGCGGCGTTCGACGCAAACAGCCTTGCACCGGTTGCTGACGGGCCTGTGCAAGATGCTCGCGCCAGTGTTGGCGTTCACGGCGGATGAAGCGTGGGAATTTGTGCCGGGCAAAACGGTGGAATCGGTGCATCGCGCGGGTTGGGAGCCGTCGGGGATCAAGCTTACGGCGGAGGAAGGCGAGGATTGGAAGTGGTTGTCCGAATGGCGAGATCGCATTTTGCCGGAACTGGAAAAGTTGCGCCAGGCCAAGACCATTGGAAAATCGCTCGATGCAAAAATCGAGATCAAAGTCCTGGCCGCGCAGGGCCATCTCGCCGAAAGAAACAGCGAGGCGCTGCGCGAGTTGGTGAATGTCTCGGCGCTGAACGCGTCAGTGAGCGAGGAGCCCGCCGTGGTGGTTTCCAAAGCCGACGGCGAGAAATGCGAACGCTGCTGGCATTGGAAAACGGACGTGGGATCGATCCAGGACCACCCGACGGTTTGCGCCTCATGTGTCGAGGCGGTGAAGCAGGCGAAGCCTTAATACTAACGGCCCGTTTAAAACTTTCTTGTAGGAGACGAGGTGACGAGTCTCTGACTTTCGCGGCTCCGTAAGAATTAATTAGAGACTCGTCACCTCGTCTCCTACGTTTTGGACGGGCTGCGCATGACTTTAATTTAATCCTCCGAAAACAAATATTCCAAATCCGTTTTCGACAGGCTGCGCGCAAAACCTTCCTCGCCGAGCACGTCCGAGATTGTCTTCGCTTTGCTCTGTTGCAGTTCCCAGATTTTTTCTTCGACGGTGCCAGGCGAGATCAGCCGGTAAGCATTCACGGTTTGCGTCTGGCCGATGCGGTGGGAGCGGTCGATGGCTTGCGCCTCGACTGCCGGGTTCCACCACGGGTCGTAAAGCACCACGTAACTCGCGGTGGTCAGGTTCAGGCCGGTACCGGCGGCGCGCAGGCTCAGCAGGAACACCGCGGCATTCGGATCGTTTTGGAAGTTGCTGACCACTTCCTGGCGGTCCTTGGTCTGGCCGGTGAGAATATGCGTGTTGATGTTGCGCGTCTTGCACTCTTTTTCGAGCAGCTCGAGCATTTGCACGAATTGGCTGAAGACGAGCACTTTCTGCCCTTCGGCCACCAATGAATCGAGCAATTCGAACAACGTCTCGGTTTTGCCGGAAGCGGACTCGTTGCCCACAAGCCGGGGGTGGCAGCAAATCTGGCGCAACCGGGTGAGCGCGGCGAGGACGTGCATCTTGCTCTTGTTGATGCCTTGCGTCGCGACCACCTGCATGACCTGGTCGCGGCTGCGGCGCAATTCGGCCAGGTAAAGTTTCCGTTGCTCCTCGCCGAGATCGCAATCGCGGCGCTGTTCGATGCGGTCCGGCAAATCCTTCGCGACATGCTTTTTCAAGCGGCGCAACAATAGCGGGCGCAATTTGGCCGAAAGCCGCCGGCGCGCGATGCGTTGGGCGGATTCCGCGTTCTCGATGCCCCGTGGCTCGTAGGTTTCCAGGAAATGCTCCTGGGTGCCGAGATAGCCCGGCTGCACGAAATCCACGATGCTCCACAAATCCAGCAGGCGGTTTTCCAACGGCGTGCCGGTGAGCGCGAGGCGATGCTCGGACTTCAATTGCTTCACCGATTGCGTGACTTGCGCGCCGGGGTTCTTGATGAATTGCGCTTCGTCGAGAATGACCGTGCGGAACGCGAACTTCTGCAATTCCTCGAGGTCGCGCCGCAACAGCGCGTAATTGGTGACAATGATGTCGTGATGCGGAATTTTTTTGCGCAAGCCGTGCCGCGCGGCGCCGCTTTCGAGCACGAGCACTTTCAAATGCGGGGTGAAACGCTCGGCCTCGCGCCGCCAGTTGTGCAGCACGGACGCCGGGCAAATCACGAGCGACGGCTTGTGGTTTTTCTTGTTTTGCTGCTGCAACCACGCCAGCCAGGTGAGCGTTTGCAGGGTTTTGCCGAGGCCCATGTCGTCGGCGAGAATTCCGCCCAGCCGGATTTGCGTGAGATGACAAAGGAAATCGAAACCGTCTTTTTGATACGGACGCAATCCCGCCTGCACGGTGGCCGGAATTTCCGTGGAGGGAACGCCTTTGAAATTTTTCAGGTTCTCGCGCAACACTGCTGCCTGCGGGGAATCCGCAAAACGCTTCAAACTTTCGTCATCCAAATGCGCGGCCTGCTCCAGACCGATGCGCTGCGCGATGGGCACAAGCCCGTCCACGCCAATGTCCGCCATCGCTTCATGCGCGGATTGGACGGCGTTGGTGTCCAGTTCCACCCAGCCCGAATCCGGCAGCTTGACGAAACGGCTGGTGGCGGCGGCCAATCGTTGCAAATCGGCAGCCGAGAGTTTGAGACCTTCCTGCTCCCATTCGGCGGAAACCGACAGCCAATCGATGCCGCTGCCTTTGACGATCAATCGCGGTTTGAGTTGGCGCGGTTGCAGGAACAAGCGATGAAACGCCGGGTTGCCGAGGCATTCGACTTCCGGCGGGCGATTGGCCCAGGCGCGAGCCAGCAACCCGAGAAAGTTTTCGTTCGCATCGCCGACCCACAGGCCGGGTTCGGGCGTGAACCAATCCAGTTGGCGCAGCCATTGCGTGGCCGGTTCCAGGCGCGGGTCGTCGAGGATTTCCGGTTTATCGTTCGCGCGTTTTCTTGGCTCATTGGCCAGCCAATCGTGGCCGTTCCAAAACCACACGCTGTCATCGCGCTGGCTTTTCGCGAGGAGACGCAGGCGGACGGTTTCATCGAGCAGCTCGAAAATAAACTGCGGCTTGGCCGGATGCGCGACGCACAATTCCTCCCAGTCGAGGCCGTGATTCGCCTGCGTGCGGCGCAAATGCGTGAGCAGCCGGTGACTCAGCTTGCGCACGGGGACGGCCGGGCGGTCCTTCCACAATTCGAGCACGGAGGACGGCGGCGCGTTGCGCAGCAAATAAAACGTGTTCCCCGCCAGCGCGAGGGGCGGCTGGCTGGAAAAGAAAAAAACGTCCGGTAACGCGTGAACCTGGCCGTCCGGCAGCTTGAGTCGATGGGTGAAGGAGAGATCGCGGCCTTCGCCGTTTTCGAGGTGCGGCGTCAATTCCGCGACTTGCCCGTGGAACTGGAGCGGCTTCTGGTCCTTGGCGGATTCGAGCCGCGCGGTGTGGCCCCAGTGCGCGAGCCAGTGCATCAGCTCCGCGTTGGACAGCACCACAGAGTCATCGCCGTCCTGGCGATTGGAATGCGTTTGGGCGAGCCATTGGATGAATTCCCAATCCTGCGGCGGGAAAAGCTCCTGCTCGTGCGCGGCGCGGGTGGTCAATTCGACCATGTCCTTCAGCGTCCGCAATTTCTCGCCGGTCCGCGGGCGCATGAGATGAAATTGCACGGCCAGGCGGAAGCGCGAGGCGTTTTCCGGGTCCGCTTGCGGTTGGCAAATGACCCGCAAGGTCGCGCGTGGCGAATCGAGATGCACCGGCTTGGGCGGGAATAGCCAATGTTCCAGCTCGCGGATGAGCTTTTGTTCCTGTTCGGCCTCCTCGACCTGCGCGAAACGATTAAGATTGGCGTGGGCGGATAATTCAGTCGGAGGGGGCCGGCGCGCGCGCAAAAAGAGAAACGCGAGTTCCTCCAGGCGCCCTTTGCCTTGGGCAGCCAGCAAACGCGGCCACCAATCCGTCGCCGGAAAATCGCGGCGCGAGAGCGAGAGCTTTTCGAAATAGTCTTCGAGCAACAGCCAGGCCCGCTGCGAATCGGCGCAGGTGGAAAAACTGTTCAGCAGTTCCTCACGCTCAGCGACGGCCGATTTGGAATCGGACAATTCGCGCCGAAGATCGGCGAGCGCCCCGTAAGTCTGCGATAGGACCTTCTGGTGCGCGTCGTATTTCGTGCTTCCTGAGCGCGAGCCGTTTTTATTTCTGGATAGAGCCTTTGCCATTCTGATTAAGCAAATCCGTCGCCCGGCCGAAGCCGTCGGCGGTTTTCTCCCCCGCGACCGCTCATGGCGCGATGGAGACCGACAAAACAACTAGCGGCCTATCATCTCGACATAGATTGGCCATTCTGGTCAATCAGAAAGCGCAAAAATCTTGCTTGTGATCGGGAAATTGTCCGGGAAATTGCGGATTTGGAAGTCTGGATTTGCCGTGAAAATGGCCGGAAAAGCCCAGAAAACCAAGTTCCAAGCGTCCAAGATCCAATTTAGACTCGCATCCGCCACTTTTGATGTTTGGAATTTGGGATTTCTCTGGAGCTTGGAGCTTTTCACACGTCATTCGTCACGAGCAGTTTTCGTCACACTCCTCACTGGATTCCGCTGCGGGGTTCATGTAACGTGCCCCGACTATGTTTGACACCATTACGGCGGAAATTTCGACGGCGGCTGAGAAACTCGCGCATCTGCGGAGGTTTCTTTGACGTCCCGGGCGCGCAAAAACGGATAACGGAACTGAATGCCCTGATGGCGGGTGAGACCTTCTGGAACAATCGCGAGCAGGCCCAAAAGGTCATCGACGAATCCAATTCGCTCCGCAATAAAATCGAGCCGTTGCTCAAGGCGGAAAAGCAACTCGAAGATTTCCAGGTCATGGTCGAATTGGGCGAAGCCGAACCGGCCGATGCTCAGGCGAAGATTCAAAAGGAACTCGAGACCGATCTTGGGAAGTATTTCAAAGACCTCGAAGCGATGGAACTGCGGGTGTTCCTCAACGGCCCGCACGACAAGAATAATTGCATCCTGAGCATCAATTCCGGCGCGGGCGGCACCGAGGCCTGCGATTGGGCGAACATGCTCCTGCGGATGTATCAACGCTGGGCGGAATCGCGCGGCTGGGAGATCGAGGTCACGGACGCGTTGCCCGGCGAAGGCGCGGGCATCAAAAGCGCCACCATGCTGATTACGGGTGAGAATGCCTACGGCTTTTGCAAAGCCGAACGCGGGGTGCACCGACTGGTGCGCATCTCGCCGTTTGATTCAAACAAGCGGCGCCACACGAGTTTCGCGAGCGTGGATACGATTGCTGAATTGGAGGAGGACACGACGGAAATCGTGATCCCGCCAAATGAATTCGCGGTGGATACATTTCGCTCCGGCGGTAAAGGCGGCCAGAATGTGAACAAGGTTGAAACCGCCGTGCGCATCACGCACATTCCGACTGGCCTCGTCGTCGCCTCGCAAGCGCAGCGGTCGCAGCATCAGAACCGCGCCACGGCCATGAAATTATTGCTTTCGCGCATTTTCGCGCAGCGCCTGGATGCCGCCAAAGCCGACATGGAAAAGTTTTACGGCGAAAAAGGCAGCGTGTCGTGGGGCAACCAGATTCGCAGCTACGTTTTTCAGCCGTATCGCATGGTCAAGGACCTGCGCACGGGCGTGGAGACGAGCGATGTGCAGGGCGTGATGGACGGCAACCTGGATCCGTTCGTGAACGGCTGGCTGCGCGCCGGCTGCCCGGCGAAACGGATGCAGGGTGTGAAGGATGAAGAGGAATAGCCGCGAAAGAACGCAGAGAACACAAAGAAGATTTCCTTTTTGCGCCCTTTGCGTTCTTTTGCGGCAAATAAACTTTTGAACATTCTCGACGAAATTGTTGAAGAAAAGAAACGCGAGGTCGCGCGGCTGCCGGAGCGCGTGCTCGCCGCGGGCGATTTGCGCGATGCGATGCTCGAACACGGCGAGCGGCGTGATTTCATGGCTGCGCTCCGTGCTGCAACACGTAACACGCAACACGACTCGCCGCGCCGAAGCGCAGCGGAGGCGGGAACACGCATCGCCCTGATTGCCGAAGTCAAAAAAGCCTCACCATCTGCTGGCATCATCTGCAAGGATTTTGATCCCGTTCGCATCGCGAAAGAGTACGAGGCGGCGGGGGCGAGCTGCTTGTCGGTGCTGACGGACGAGAAATTTTTCCAGGGCTCGCTGGAGTATCTGCGGCAAATTCGCGCTGCGGTGAAGTTGCCGCTCTTGCGCAAGGATTTCATCATCGACGAGCGGCAAATCCTTGAAGCGATCGAATGGGGCGCGGATGCGATTTTGTTGATTGTGGCGATTTTGGATGACGCGCGGTTGAAACGATTTCATTCGCTCGCAAAAGGAGCAGGCGTGGCCGTGCTGGTGGAAGTGCACGATGAAACGGAATTGGACCGCGCGCTGGCGATTGGCGCAGATCTCATCGGCGTGAACAATCGCGATTTGAAAACGTTTAAGGTGGATTTGGCCAACACCGAGCGCCTCGCCACCAAGCTCTTTTCGCCCCTCGCCCCCTTGTCCTCCGTAGCTTTAGCGAAGGAGGATCGCCTCTCGCCCCTGTTAGTCGCCGAAAGCGGCATTCACACGCGCGCGGATGTGGAGCGGCTTGCGAAATGCGGCGCGGGGGCAATTCTCGTGGGTGAGTCGCTGATGAAGGGTGGGAGTATTCAGGCGAAGATGAAGGAATTGATCGGCTGAAAAGCGCGGGCAGACCGACGGTTTACGAAACCGTTGCTCCCCTCACTTTGAGATTCCATTGGTTTTAACGATAGGAATGAGGTGGCGCTTTCCGAAATCGAGAAGCTCCGCCGTTTCGTTCCCAATATTTGTGGTACCTATTTTCATAGCCCTTCCCCATTGCCTGCTGCCCGTGGTTGGCTGCGATTCTTTCGGAAAATTCAAAACAAAAATAGGCTTATATCCGCCATTTCGGTTGTCGTTGATGAGGATTCCGTTGTCGAAGACATTTTCGCATTCGCCATAAAAGTTCGTGAATAGAACACTGTGGTCAACGTTGTAAAACTTTCCATTCACTTCGCGCACATTCTGAGCGGTCATCACCCAATTCGTTGTGACGATTTGTGCCGAAACTGCGATCGGCATGAGGATTGCAATAAGTAATTTCATGGAAATAGTTCGATTCAATCCTTAATGAACTTACTTTGGCCGAACGCCGTTGAGTCGCCTTCGTCTTATGCTTTGGTTGGCCTAAACCCTCACCCACTTGCCCGACTTCGCCGATTCCTCCACCGCCTCCAGCACGCGCTGGTTTTTCAAGCCATCCTCAAACGTCGGTTGCACCGGTTTGCGGTCGATGCACGCGTTTACGAAATCCGCGACGGTGTGCACGAAGGTGTGTTCGTAGCCGATAATGTGCCCCGGTGGCCACCATTGGCCCACGTAAGGATGAACGCCGTTTTGTTGCGTAACGAGGATGTCGCGGAAGCCCTGGCGGTCCGGCGGGTTGGTGTTGTCGAAAAATTTCAGCCGGTTCATGTCTTCGAAATCAAAAGACAGCGAACCTTTGCTGCCGTTGATTTCGATTTGAATGTGGTTCTTGCGGCCCAATGCAAAACGCGTGGCCTCGAGATTCGCGAGCGCGCCGTTTTCAAATGTGCCCAGGAAAATCGCGGCGTCATCCACCGTGACCTTGCCCATTTTGCGCTGAGCCTTGGGCACGAGCGCGGCGCTTTTCACGGGCGAATCGATCGGGCGCTCGTTAATGAAGGTGTGCATCATACCGCAGACTTTGGTGAACTCGCCGACGAGATAACGGCCGAGATCGATGATGTGCGCGTTGATGTCGCCATGCGCGCCGCTGCCGGAAACTTTTTTGTCGAGGCGCCAGGTCATCGGAAACTCCGGGTCCACGATCCAATCCTGGGCGTAGCGCGCGCGGTAATGGTAAATCTGGCCGATGGCGCCCTCAGAAATCATTTTCTTGGCCAGCGCAATCGCCGGGATGCGGCGATAATTATGGCAGACCATGTGGACGATTTTCGATTTCTGCGCCGCGTTGAACATCGTTTGCGCCTGCTTCACGGTCAGCGCCAGCGGCTTTTCGCAGAGCACATGCTTGCCGTTTTGCGCGGCGGCCACCGCGATTTCGCAATGGCTGTCATTCGGCGTGTTGATGTCCACGATGTCGATCAGCGGGTTGTCGATGATCTCGCGCCAATCGGTCGAGGAATGCTGCCAGCCGTATTGCAAACGCGCGGCTTGCACGCCCGCGGAATCGCGTCCGCAGATGGTGTGCATCTCGACATGCGCCTTCAGGGGGAAAAATTTCGGGGCCTGTCGCCAGGCATTCGAGTGGGCTTTCCCCATGAACCGATAACCGACCATTCCGACGCGGAGAGTTCTCGCCATAAAGTTGGTGGTTGAATTAGCGTCCGCCGTCTTTATAGTGACCTACGATTTTCAAGTCAATCGGCGACTGGGGTTTTGGCATAAATCAGGCTTGAATCATTCGTCAAAGTAAGGCTGAGAAAGTTCAAAAGTCGTTATTCAATAGAGACTTATGCCGTTTACTGCTGCTGAAATTGCAAAACGCCTTCAAGGCGAGGTTTTAGGCGACGGCGCCGTTGTCCTGAACACTTTTGCCCCGGCGGACCGCGCCCAGGTGGGCGACCTGACCTTCGCCGAAAACGAGGATTATTTCGCGCGCGCCGAGCAGAGTGCCGCTTCCGCCATCATCGTTGATGGCGACTTTACCTCGAAAAAAATCCTGATTCGCGTGCCGAACGCGCGCATTGGTTTTGCAAAAGCCTTGGAATTATTTTTCCCCGAACCGACTTTTTCGCCGGGGGTGCACCCCACGGCAATCGTGGCCGCCTCGGCGCAGGTGGACCCCGCGGCGCATGTGGGGCCGTATTGTGTGGTGGGAGAAAAAGTCCGCATTGGCGCGCGCTCAATTTTGCAGGGCGGCAATCACGTCGGCGCGCAGTGCCAAATTGGCGATGACGTGAATTTATTTCCCAACGTCACAGTTTACGCACGCAGCGAAATCGGCAATCGCGTCCGCATTCACGCAGGCACGGTTATCGGTTCGGATGGATTCGGTTACGTGCAGGAAAACGGCCTTCACCGCAAAGTGCCGCAGATCGGCAACGTGATAATTCGCGACGATGTCGAAATCGGCTCGAACGTATGCATTGACCGCGGCGCGCTCGGGCCGACGATCATTGGCAAAGGCACCAAGATCGACAACCTCGTGCAGATCGCGCACAACGTTTCCATCGGCGAACATTGCCTGGTGATTTCGCAGGTGGGAATTGCCGGCAGCACGAAGATGGGAAATTACGTCATCCTGGCCGGGCAGGTTGGGTTGGCCGGACATTTGAAAATCGGCAATCGCGTGACCGTGGTCGCGCAAGCGGGCGTGATGAACAATATTCCCGACGGCGAAAAATGGATGGGCGCACCCGCGCAGCCGGATCGCCAGGCCAAGCGGCAGATGATTGCGATCCAGCATTTGCCCGATTTATTAAAACGAATGGCCGAACTGGAAAAAAAATTGGGCGTGGATGTGGAGCGGGAGTGAAGTTCAGACGGCCGCGAGGAATTTAAGACTTTAACGCAAAGACATAGCGCGGCTTTTGCCGCAACCAAAGTGGCGGAGCGCCGTGCGTTGGGATAAAAGTTTGGGTGATGAACTCACAAACTTCTCCGATCGTCACCGGCGTCCCGCCGTCTTTTCTTAACCGATTCAGTGCT
>DASXHY010000317.1:0-4804 GCA_036488095.1 Verrucomicrobiia bacterium
GATTTCAGGCTTCGTGATCAGGCGCTGACCCCAAGCGACAGGGTTCTGCTCAGGACTTTGGTCGAGGGCCTTGAGGCGCAGCTCGGGAACACGTCCTCGGATAGGCCCGTGCATTTCTTCATCAGCAACGGCGCGGTCACGATTGTGGGGACGGTGCGAACGGCCGATGAAAGCCAGCGCATCGTCGCGCGGGTGCAGCAGACGCCGGGAGTTCTGAGCACCTTCAGCGACCTGCATGTCGCATCCCCCTTCGCTCCGGCTCAACCGCAATCGACAGGCGCTTTGGGGCAGACGGTCACCGATCACGCATTTTCGGCGGCTGACAGGTCGTTGTTGACCACCGTCCAACAAGAGGCGGCGTTGCAATTGGGAGTGACCGGCGCTTCCGCCACGCAGATGCCCGTTCATTTCTCAATTCAGAACGGCGTGGTGGGAGTCACCGGCCAGGTGAATTCCGCCCAGGAAAAGGCCGCCCTTCTCGCTGCCATCCAGCGCACGCCCGGCGTGGTGCGCGTCGTGGACGACGTTTCGCTCACTCCCGCAGCGAATGCGAACGCCCCGGCTGCGTCGATGTCCACTCCATCCACCGGCGTTTTGGCCCCGACATCGCGCGATGGTCAGACCAACAATCTGATGATCAATACGACGAACAGCTCCGGCTTTTGATTGTGTTGACCCAGCAAATCGGCGAACCGCACCTGATCAATCCTCGCGATATTCAATGACGCGAACGGACCCTAAGATGAGTTCGCCGCTGTGATAGTTGATCCAGTTTCCTTTTTCGTCGCGGTACGCGAGGCAGCGGAAACCTTCACATTGAACATTCACGGGGACTGCTAGAGGCAGGCGCTTTTCGGCTTTGTCAACACAGTGTTTCGTGTCATCAGCCATGCCCGAGTTTATCTTTTTGCCGGCGGCAAATGCAATAGACCGGTAATGGGGTGTTTTCCTACCGAAAAAGAACGGATGAGATGGCAAAAACGCAGTCACAAAACGTCACCTGACTGTAACGCGCCTGCCGTTGAGGCTGGAAAGGAATGTGCTAAAAACGGGTAATGCGAAAAAAAATTCTGGTCGTGGATGACGATGCTGAATTGGTCGAACTGGTCAGCTTCAATTTGAAGCAGGCAGGCTATTCCATTGGAACGGCTTCCGACGGCGTGGAGGCCATCAAAAAGGCCCGCAGTCTAGGGCCGGATCTAATCGTGCTGGACATCATGATGCCGGAATTGGACGGGTTCGCAGTGTGTGAAATTCTGCGCCGGGATGCCGCCACTGCCTCGATTCCGATCATGATGCTGACGGCACTTTCCAGCGAACTTGGCCGCATGGCTGGGCTGGGTTCCGGCGCCAGCGATTTCCTCACCAAACCGTTCAGCCCCAGGCTGCTGGTGGCCCGAATCGAGGAATTGTTGAAAAAAGCGGCCCAAATGACCCCCTCGCCGGCCTCGTAATAACGGCGTTTCCGGTTCGTAACACGCTTGTCACACCCCCGGCGTTGTCGTCACACTGGCGGCATGGTATCGAAGTCCCGCGTGAAGTCCAAAATTCTGGTAGTCGATGACGAGCCCGAGGCAGTCGAGCTCGTCGAATTCAATTTGAAGCAAGCCGGGTTCACCGTCATCACGGCGGCGGACGGCGCGGAAGCGCTGAACAAAGCCCGTGCCACCTCGCCGAATCTCATCGTGCTGGACCTAATGCTTCCCGAAATCAGCGGGTTGGAAGTGTGCAAGATGTTACGGCGCGATCCCTCCACGGGCGGCGTGCCGATCGTGATGCTGACCGCCAAGGCGGCGGAAATCGACCGCGTGCTCGGCCTCGAACTCGGCGCTGACGATTACATCACCAAACCCTTCAGTCCGCGCGAACTGGTATTGCGCATCCAAAAGCTGCTCCTGCGCGGCCAGACCGCCGCGGAAAACCAGGAGACCCTGCGCTTCGGCGATTTGCTCATCGACGGCCCGCGGCACATCGTGAGCTGGCGCGGCAAATCGGTGGAATTGACCGCCACGGAATTCAAACTCCTCACCGTGCTGGCGCAGCGCCGCGGGCGCGTGCAGTCCCGCGAGCAATTGCTGCGTGACGTCTGGGAATACAACAACCTCGTGGACACGCGCACGGTGGACACGCACATGCGCCGCCTGCGCGAAAAGCTCGGGTTGGCCGCAAAATATCTCGATACGGTCCGCGGCGTGGGCTATCGTTTCGTGGAAAATAATTAACGAAGCCCGTGTGGCCAGTCCTCACCATTCTCCTGCTCGCGCTGTTGATAGCGTTATTCATCCAGCACCTCCAATTACGCGAATATCTCCGCCGCTCGGAGCGTGATGCGGGAATCCAGATGGTGGAACTCCGGGAGAATTTCAAACTCCAGGCGCTGCACATTGAGACCCAGCAGGAAACCCTGTTCAACAGCATGATCGAGGGCCTGTTGCTGCTCGACGCCAACGAGCGCATTCAACTGGCCAATCGCGCGTTCAACCAGCTTTTCGGCGTCGCCGCGGATGTGCGCGGCAAAACAGTCCTCGAAGTTTTGCGCCAGCACGAATTGGCGGAATTGATCGAAAAAGTCGCCGCCCAAAAACAGGTGCTCGGCTATGAATTAAAACTCGGCGGACTTTACGAGCGCTGGTTGCAAATCAACGCCGCCGCCGTGTTCAACAAAGAGGGCCGGAAGCAGGGAACGATTGTTGTCTTCCACGATTTGACGCGCCTGAAGCAATTGGAGCGCACGCGCGAGGAATTTGTGGCGAACGTCAGCCACGAATTGCGCACGCCCCTCTCGCTTATCAAAGGATATGTTGAAACGCTGCTCGACGGCGCCAAGGACAATCCCGAAGTGGAAACGAAATTTCTGCAGACCATCCAGCGCAATTCCGAACGCCTTCAATTTCTCATCGAGGATTTGCTCACGATTTCCGAACTGGAATCGGGCCGGCTGAAAATGAATCTGCAATCCGTAAAACTGCATTCGCTCGTCGATCGCGTGCTGGAGGATTTCAAAACCCAGGCCGGCTCACGCCGCGTGGCGCTCAAGAATGACGTGCCGGAACTCACCGCGCGCGCGGATTCCGACCGCTTGCAGCAGGTGCTGGGAAATCTGATCGGCAACGCCATCAAATACGGGCGCAGCGACGGGCATGTGGGCGTCAGCGGCCGCCTTTCCGCCGCCAATTCCATCGAGCTTTGCGTGCACGACGACGGCCCGGGCATTCCGGCGGAATCGTTGGAACGCGTGTTCGAGCGGTTTTATCGCGTGGACAAGGCGCGCTCGCGCGAGCAAGGCGGCACGGGCCTGGGCTTGTCCATCGTGAAACACATCGTACAAAGCCACGGCGGAAAAGTTTGGGC
This sequence comes from Verrucomicrobiia bacterium, assembly GCA_036488095.1. Classification (GTDB taxonomy): domain Bacteria; phylum Verrucomicrobiota; class Verrucomicrobiia; order Limisphaerales; family DASXHY01; genus DASXHY01. Next base: position 3,352 of record DASXHY010000317.1, read on the forward strand.
CAAAAGCGAGTTGGGCAAAGGCGCGGCGTTTTATTTCACCCTGCCCGCAAAACAGGAAGTGGTGCAGGCCTAAAACGTGGTGCGTGAAACGTAAAACGTGAATACGTCAAAACGCTTTGGGCTAACTTCACGTTTTACGTTTTACGTTTCACGTTCCCCCGCCCCCCGCATTGCCAATCCCCTGCCCGCTTGGTTAACTGGCCGCCTTGAATTCGTTTGTCACATGGATTGAAAGCCAGGGCGCCTGGGCGCCGACGTTGTTTGTCGTATTGTTCCTCGCCTCGTCGCTGCTCATGATCTGGGCGCTCGAAGCGATGAATGCCGGCGGGCTCGAGGGCACCGTGCTGGGCACTCTCATCACGCCTTACTGCACCGGCCTCGGCAATCTTCTCGTCACCTTCGTCGTCGCGCGCGACAGCGGCCCCGGCTCGGAAGTGATGACCAACGCCATCGTCAATAACGTCAGCAACATGACGTTGCTCATCGGGTTGCCGGCGATTTTCTGGACGATGAATGTTTTGCCGCAAACCGCCGCCGCCAGGGGCAAAAAGAAAAAGCGCAGCAATAACAATCGCGTGCATGAAATCAACCGCCTCTCGCTCCTGCTCACGCTCACGGCTGTTTTATTTTTTACCGGCGCGGTCTGGGCGCTGGCGCGCAAAGGCCGGCTGGATTTCGGCGACGGCCTCGTGCTCGTGGGCCTGTTTCTTTTCTGGCAATTGTTCCACGTCTACGACGTTCTCAAAAGCAACATGCAGAAAAACAAGTCGCTCGATTGGATGCTGCTGCTGTATGTCGCAATTTTGGGGGTTGGCGCTTACGCCCAATACTTGAGCATCGATTGGCTGGATCAATGGTTGAAACACCGCAACAACGGATTTGTCAGCGCCAAAAATTTCGGCCTGCTCAGCGGCTGGCTTTGCGCGCTGCCGAACGGTTTGCTCGCCATTTATTACGGCTGGCGCGGCAATCCCGAGATCGTCTACACCTCGCAGGTCGGTGACGGGCATATTTGCATTCCGTTATGCGTGGGAATTTTTGCAATCTATCGCTCGTTCACGCTCCCGCATGAATTTCAGACCGGGATGTACATGTTGTTCGGCGCCACGCTGGTCCACATGTTTTGCGTGGTGGTATTCGGGCAATTACCGCGCCTGGTAGGAATCGCGCTGGTCGCGGCTTATGGGATTTTTCTCTACAAAGGGCTGCTGTGAGAAGCTGAAGCGACAGACTTTTTCATTAACACCCTGCTTTAGCTGGGTGATGAAAGCGCTGGCAAATATCAGAACCGCTTTAGCGGTTTATGCGCGAACAAAACCGCTAAAGCGGTTACGGAACCTTCGGCTAGGCTTAACACCCAGCTAAAGCAGGGTGTTAATGACATTAGTTGCGCTCTGAACAACGATTCGATTCGATCAACTCGCAAAGGAGTCCACATCAACCGGACTACACC
>DASXHY010000166.1:0-8215 GCA_036488095.1 Verrucomicrobiia bacterium
GGATATACGGGGCCGGCCGCGCCGACCATGCCGTTCAAGGTGATGCTGGCAGTGCCATAGGAAATGCTTTGGCTGGCCGTAACTCCCGAGAGAGTCGGCGTGGCCATATTGACAGTCTCCTGCTGGGTCGCCGCGAGCAAACCGCTGGCAGAATTGGTGATAGTCGGCGTTCCTGCCGCGATGTCTTTGTATAAAAAGCTGGCGGAGCTCGAACCGCTGGGAATATTTATGCTCGTGATCGTGGCTGAGCCGTCGGCGCTCAAAAAATTCCCTCCACTTGAACTGGTGGTCAGGTCGACGGTGATTGTTGCGCTGTTGGTGTTGGGATTGCCCAGAGAATCCTGCCGCTGCACTGTGATGATGCTCGAAGCCACGCCTGCAATCGTCGTCGCAGGCGAACTCACGAACACCAGTTTGCTCGCCGCCAAAGCCGCAATGTTAAACGAACTACTCGTCGCCGAAGTGAATCCGGAGGCGGAGGCGGTCATCGTGTAGCTATTCGCGGTATTGATGACTAGGTTATTGAAGGTCACCGAACCGCCCAGGCCGGTATTGGTTGTGGTAGTGCCGTTGGTAAAGGAACCCGTGCTCAAGGAGACTGAAATGGGCACGTTATTGGAAGCGACATTGTTTCCGCTGGCATCCTGAATTTGTACTACGACATTTGCCAGCGTCGCGCCGACGGTTGTGCTCGCTGGACCGGTGGTAAACGCGAGCTTGGCGGGGGGCCCGGCGGAAGCTGTCACGCTCGATCCCGTGGTAAAGTATGTGGGATCGCTGGAAGTGCCCGCGGGTTGGGTCACGCCGCCGAGAGTGAGAGTGTTTGCAGCGATCACATGCGTGGTCACATTCAAATGCACGCCGGTATCAATCGCGAGATTGCCAAGCACGGTGACATCGCCGCCCAGTTTTTCCGGAGGACTTCCGGGGCCGCTGAGTTCCAGGTTGTAATAGGTTCCGCCGGGAATGCGCTGGCCGGTGCTGGAGAAAATCACTGTGCCACCCGTGAGATTCAACGGGACGTTCAAATTATTGCCGCCGAATGTAAATGTTCCGCCGTCCATAATGATCGAACCAACCGAGTTGTTGGCGTCGCCGGTCATGGAAAGACTTCCACCCGAATGAATCGTGATGGATGTGCCGCTCGCTGTAGCCAGGCTGCCGGCTCCCATCGCAAGACTGCCGCCTGAATTGATGACGAGCGATCCGCCATTGAGCGTGAGGTTGTGACAGACCATCGCTGCGGCGATTGAGGGATAAAAGGCACGACCGGCAGGGAGGGTCACATCGTCGGCAGAACCAGGCACGCCGGACGGACTCCAATTCGCGGCGGTGTTCCAATCCGTTTGATGGCCGGAAGCGCCGCCGACCCAGGTTTTGACGGCGGCATCAGCCGTAATTGTGGTGAGAATGGTGATGAGCGCCATGAGCGCCCACTGTCGTTTTTGCCAAAACGAAAACGGCCCCGTGGCATATTTATTCATTAACGTGTTCCTTCTAATTAACGTTCTAACGCACTGAGCAATGACGGAACGAATTTCGAAGGAAGCCGGAAGGTAGTACAAAAACTGTCACCTGTAACGCCGGCTTGGGCAAACAACCCTTACCCTCCGCACCAAGAATGCGGAAACCGACGAAACCAGTTACATTGCTACGAAGGCGGGATTAGCACCTCCCATTCCAACAGATTTCCGGCCTAAACAATGGGTGAGGTTCTCTTCGAGCCGCGAGGTGATTTCAATTGTTTGCTCGCCGTGATCAGTGGATAAGCAATTGATAAGCTGGACTTTGATTCTGCCTCTGAAATTGCGGAGATTGATTTAGCGTTCGTGATAGATTGCTAACCTAAAGATTTTTCGTAGTCCGCAATCGAGACAGATAGCAAGTCGGTCAATGTCTGCGAATGATATCGTCGTAAAGATTTTCCTTAGCGACGATTATCCAAATGCCGCAGGCTGTAATTTGCGATGTGGCGTGCAAAAAATGGAATGCGGAAGGAATCGCCGGCGCGAGCGATGCGCCGGCAAAATAATTTCCCGGAATAAACGAACCGTCGGCGTTGTGCGTTACGGCAGATCCGTTTGGCCCATCAGGAAACGGTCGCACTCGCGAGCGGCGCCGCGGCCTTCGTTGAAGGCCCAAACGACCAGGCTTTGGCCGCGACGACAATCGCCGCAGGCGAAGACGCCTTTGATGTTCGTCTCGTATTTGTTGAACTCGGCCTTCACGTTTGTGCGCGGGTCGCGTTCGACTCCGAGGGATTCGAGCAAAGGCTGCTCAGGCCCGAGGAAGCCCATCGCGAGGAGCACGAGTTGCGCGGGCAAAACTTTTTCGGAGCCGGGCACGTGTTTTGGAATGAACTGCCCCTTATCGTTGCGCTCCCATTGCACCTCGACGGTGTGAACGGCTTTGACGTGGCCGTGTTCGTCGCCTTCGAATTTCGTGGCAGTCGTCAGATAAACGCGCGGGTCGTGGCCGAATTTCGCAGCCGCTTCTTCCTGGCCGTAATCCAGCTTGTAAACCTTGGGCCATTCCGGCCACGGATTGTCCTTCGCGCGCTCCAACGGCGGCTTGGGCAGAATTTCCACCTGCACGAGGCTTTTGCAGCCGTGGCGCATGGAAGTGCCCACGCAATCAGTGCCGGTATCGCCGCCGCCGATGACGACAACGTCCTTGCTTTCGGCGTTGATGAAATTGCCGTTCTTATGCTGGTCCAGGACTGCCTTCGTGTTGGCCGTGAGAAAATCCATCGCGAAATGAATGCCCTTGAGATTGCGGCCTTCAATGGGCAGGTCGCGCGGCTTGGTCGCGCCGGTCGCGAGCACCACAGCGTCAAATTCCTTGAGCAATTTTTCCGCGGGATAATTTTTGCCGACGTCGGTGTTGCAAACGAACGTCACGCCTTCCGCCTCAAGCTGCTTGATGCGGCGCAGGACGACTTCGTTCTTATCCAGCTTCATGTTCGGAATGCCGTACATCAGCAAACCGCCCGGGCGATCGGCCCGCTCAAACACGGTGACCAGATGGCCGGCCTTGTTCAATTGCGCTGCGGCGCACAAGCCCGCCGGGCCGGAACCGATCACGGCAACTTTTTTGCCGGTGCGAACTTCCGGCGGCTCGGGAACGACCCAGCCATTTTCCCAACCGTGATCGATGATGGAACATTCGATGTTCTTGATCGTCACCGGAGGATTATTCATGCCAAGCACGCACGAGCCTTCGCACGGGGCGGGGCAGACGCGGCCGGTGAAATCCGGGAAGTTATTCGTCTTGTGCAACCGATCGAGCGCTTCCTTCCAGAGGCCGCGATAAATGAGGTCATTCCATTCCGGAATGAGGTTGTTGATGGGGCAGCCGCTGGCCATGCCGCTGATGAGCGTGCCGGTGTGGCAAAACGGAATGCCGCAATCCATGCAGCGCGCGCCCTGCTTGCGCAGGTCGGCTTCGGGCATGTGAAGGTGAAATTCCTTCCAGTCGCTGATACGCTCGTTTGGAGAACGGTCTTTCGGCAGTTCGCGTTGAAAATCGAGGAAACCTTTGGGATGGCCCATGAGTGGTATAGATGTTTAGAAACTACAGTTGGTTATTTTGCTTCTGATTAAATGCTTTCAAAGATTTTGGCCAAAGAGATTCGGAAACCCGGCAGAACAGAATTACCCGTCAATATCTGGTGGCCGCGCAATAGTTCAAACGGCTGCCCTGGGCGATAAACGCGGACGGTTTTGTTTTTGGTATCAATCATCCAGCCAAGGCGGGCGCCGTGGGCAAGATAAAGCTGCATCTTCTTTTCCGATTTCGTGATCGAATCCGAAGGCGAGAGGACTTCCACCGCCAAATCGGGAGCGGCATGAAACATTCCTTCCATTCCGTGCGGCAAAATCAATTTCATGCGCTCGGAAGTGACAAAAGAAATGTCCGGCTGGAAGCAGTATTGGATGCCTAAACGGAAGCCGGTTTGGCCGTCGAACATTTCGCCCAGCTTGCTCTCGTAAATGTGCGCGCCCAGGTAATAGGACAAGCGCGCGATGACGGCGCCATGTTTTGGTCTTGCGGGAGACATAGCGATGATTTTTCCGTCCCAAAGTTCGTATTTGACGTCGGTGTCGGTGCCGAGCGCGAGTAGTTCCGCGTCCGTCCAAAATGCGCCCTTTGGTTTCAATGAACGCGAACCGCTCTCCCAGACGCCCGGCACGTGGCGTGACGTTGGGATTTCGACACGGCTTACGGCAATCTGCACATGACGCCTCATATTTGCCGAAGCAAGGCGCACCTTGCCGACTCCATGGGAACGAGGACTCTTAGTTGAGGAAATCGATTTCATCTTCGATCAACTCAGCCACCGCCGACGCGCGCGACGTCGCGCATGTTGGCTTCGAACGCAGCCTGCTCGGCCGCTTCGCCGCTCAGGCCCTGGGCCTTGGCCTCTTTTATTTTCTGAAGCATGCGTTTGTAGTCCTTGGGAATGACTTTCACAAATCGATTGATGATGCCTTCCCAATCGGCGAGCACTTTGCCGGCGCGTTCGCTCTTGGTGTAGGTCTGGTGCCGCTGAATCAGCTTCCAGATTTCCTCAATTTCGTCGGTGTCCGAAAGTTTCTCCAGTTCGACGTTTTGCATGTTCACGCGGGTGGCGAAGTCGCCTGCTTCATCGAGCACATAAGCAATGCCGCCCGACATGCCCGCGGCGAAATTACGCCCGGTCTTGCCGAGAATGATCACGCGGCCGCCGGTCATGTATTCGCAACCGTGATCGCCGATGGCTTCCACCACTGCGTTCACGCCGCTGTTACGCACGCCGAAGCGTTCGCCCGCCATCCCGCGCACGAAAATCTCGCCGGCCGTCGCGCCGTAAAGCGCCACATTGCCGATGATGATGTTTTCCTCCGCCACGAAGGTTGAGCCCTTCGGCGGATAGACAATGAGACGTCCGCCGCTGAGCCCCTTGCCGAAATAATCGTTGGCATCGCCTTCCAGTTCAATGGTCATGCCCCGCGGAATGAACGCGCCCAGGCTCTGGCCCGCGCTGCCGTTGAACTTGAGATGAATGGTGCTGTCCGGCAAACCATTCGCGCCCCATTTTTTCGTGACATCGCTACCCACGATGGTCCCGACGACGCGATTGACGTTGCGAATCGGCAGGTCGGCATGCACGCGTTCGCCGCGTTCGATGGCCGGTTCGCAGATGCTGAGCAGTCGCGTGATATCGAGCGACTTGTCGAGCCCGTGGTCCTGATCAATCTGGCGATAGCGCGCTCCATCTTTGCAAGTGCAGGCGTCCGGCTGATACAAAATCGGCGTCAGGTCGAGACCTTTGGCTTTCCAATGGTCGATGGCCTTCCACGGAATCACGAGGTCCGTGCGGCCGATCATATCCTCGACCTTGCGAATGCCGAGCTTGGCCATGATTTCGCGAAGTTCCTGCGCAATGAACTTCATGAAGTTCACGACGTGATCGGGATTGCCGGTGAATCGCTCGCGCAATTTCGGATTCTGCGTCGCCACGCCCACCGGGCAGGTGTCCATGTGGCAGACGCGCATCATAATGCAGCCGAGCACCACCAGCGGCGCGGTTGCGAAACCAAATTCCTCCGCGCCCAGCAACGCGGCGACCGCCACGTCGCGGCCAGTTTTAAGCTGGCCGTCGGTTTCCACGTAGATGCGGCTGCGCAGGCCGTTCAACACGAGCGTCTGGTGCGTTTCCGCGAGGCCGAGTTCCCACGGCCCGCCGGCGTGCTTGATGGAAGACAAAGGCGACGCGCCCGTGCCGCCGTCATGGCCGCTGATGAGCACCACGTCCGCGTGTGCCTTGGAAACGCCGGCGGCAATGGTGCCGACGCCGATTTCCGACACGAGCTTCACGCTCACGCGCGCATGGCGATTGGAATTCTTCAAATCGTGAATCAACTCCGCCAGGTCCTCGATTGAATAGATATCGTGGTGCGGCGGCGGTGAAATTAATCCCACGCCGGGTGTGGTGCCACGGGTCTTGGCGATCCATGGATAAACTTTTTTGCCGGGCAATTCCCCGCCTTCCCCGGGCTTCGCGCCCTGGGCCATCTTGATTTGCAATTCGCGCGCGTTGACGAGGTAAGAACTCGTCACACCGAATCGGCCCGAAGCCACCTGCTTGATTGCGGAATTCTTGGAATCACCTTTTTCATTCGTCCAGGTGTAACGTTCGGAGTCCTCGCCGCCTTCGCCGGTGTTGCTCTTGCCGCCGATGCGATTCATGGCAATGGCCAGCGCCTCGTGCGCCTCCTTGCTGATGGAGCCGTAGCTCATCGCGCCGGTCTTGAAGCGCTTGACGATCTCTTCCACCGACTGCACTTCCTCGATCGGCACCGGCTTCTCGGCCCATTTGAAATCCAGCAAGCCGCGCAACGTGCACAGGTTTTTGGCCTGGTTGTTCACGAGTTCCGCGTATTCCTGGAACGTCTTGTAGCTGCCCAGGCGGCAGGCGATTTGCAATTTGTGAATCGTTTGCGGATTGAACAAGTGATATTCGCCATCCGCGCGCCATTGATATTGGCCGCCGGCATCGAGCACGCCGTTGACGGGCCGGTCGGGAAACGCGTGGCTGTGCCGCTTCAATACTTCCTCGGCAATGACGTCGAGGCCAACACCGGCGATGCGCGAGGGCGTCCAGGTAAAGTATTTGTCGACGACTTCCTTGTTGATGCCGACGGCTTCGAAGATTTGCGCGCCGCGATAGCTTTGAATTGTCGAGATGCCCATTTTGGCCATCGTCTTCACGACACCTTTCACGGCGGCCTTGATGAACTTCTTGACGGCGGTCTTGTGATCGAGACCCGGCAACATGCCTTCGCGGATCATGTCGTCCAGCGTTTCGTAAGCGAGATACGGATTGATCGCGCTGCAACCGTAGCCAATGAGCAACGCGAAATGATGCACCTCGCGCGGTTCGCCGGATTCGAGGATCAAACCGACCTTCGAGCGGCCGCCTTTGCGGATTAAATAATGGTGCAGGCCGGCAACCGCCAGCAACGCTGGAATGGGGGCGTTCTCTTTGCTGATGTTGCGGTCCGAGAGAATCAGGATGCTCGCGCCTTCCGCGATGGCTTTATCGGCGGCGGCAAATAAAGTGTCGAGCGCCGATTCCAATCCTTGGGCGCCTTCTTTGGCCTTGAAAAGAATGGGGAGGGTGGCGGCTTTGAACTTCGGGCGGTTGACGTTGACCTGCCGGAGTTTCTCCAGGTCTTCATTGGTCAATAGCGGATGTTCCAGCTTGATCAGCGAGCAGCTTTCCGGTGTCGGCTTGAGCAGGCTGCCACGCGAACCGACCATCGTTTCCGTGGAGGTGATGTTTTCCTCACGGATGGGGTCAATCGGCGGGTTGGTGACCTGCGCGAACAGTTGCTTGAAATAATTGTAGAGCAACTGCGGCTTGTTCGACAGCACAGCCAGTGGAGTATCGGTGCCCATTGAACCAAGCGGTTGCACGCCGTCATTGCCCATGGGGCCGACGATGATGCGCTGGTCTTCAAAGGTATAGCCAAACGCCTGCTGGCGTTGCAGCACGGTTTCGTGGCCGGGCTCGCGTTGGTGCGGCGGCTCGGGCAGGTCCTTCAACAAAACGTGGTGCTCATCGAGCCATTGCTGGTAAGGATGCTCGGTGGCGTATTTGTTTTTCAGTTCTTCATCGGCCACGATGCGGCCTTGCTCGGTGTCGACCAGGAACATCCGGCCCGGCTGCAAACGGCCTTTGATGGCCACGCGCTCGGGTGCGATGTCCAGCACGCCGGCTTCCGATGCCATGATGACCATGTCGTCCTTGGTCACGTAATAACGCGAGGGGCGCAGGCCGTTCCGATCGAGGCACGCGCCGATGCGGGTGCCGTCCGTGAACGCGATGGATGCCGGGCCGTCCCACGGCTCCATCAGGCACGAATGATATTCGTAGAACGCGTGCTTCTCCGGGCTCATGCTCTCGTGATTTTCCCACGGCTCGGGAATCATCATCATCATCGCGTGCGGCAGATCGCGCCCGGTCAATAGTAGCAATTCCAGGCAATTATCGAACATGGCCGAATCGCTGCCATCGGTGTTGATCACCGGCAGAATCTTTTTGATGTCCTCGCCAAAAAGGTCGGACTGAAAATTCGCCTGGCCGGCGTACATCCAGTTGATGTTGCCGCGAAGCGTGTTGATTTCGCCGTTGTGCGCGATGTAACGGTAGGGATGGCTGCGGTCCCAG
>DASXHY010000330.1:0-3454 GCA_036488095.1 Verrucomicrobiia bacterium
GTTGCAGGAGAGCGGCATTAATTACGTGGAAGTGGCTAATGAGGCCGCGTTCTACGGGCCGAAAATTGACGTGCAGGTGTGGAGCGCCATCGGGCGCGAATTCACCATCGCGACCAACCAGGTGGATTTCGCCGTGCCCGCCAAGTTCGGCCTCACTTATCGCGACCGCGATAATACTGAGAAGACTCCGCTGTGCATTCATCGCGCGCCGCTGGGCACGCACGAGCGGTTCATCGGCTTTTTGATCGAGCATTACGCCGGCAATTTTCCGCTCTGGCTCGCGCCGGAGCAGGTGCGCGTGATGACCCTCGGTGACGAAGAGCCATTGTTGAACTACGCGAAAGCGATCGCGCAAGAACTCCGCGCTAATTTCGTCCGTTGCGAAAGCGATTTCAGCACCAACCCGATCAAAGCAAAGATAGCCGAAGCCGAACAAGCCAAGGTCCACACCATGCTCGTCATTGGTGGCCGCGACATGGAAGCCGGCAACGTGAGTGTGCGCCTGCACGGCAAAGGCAACGTCGGCGCGAAGCCGAAAGGCGAAGTGGTGGCGGATATCCTGGCGGCGATTAAAGAGCGGCGGGCGTAGGACAGGCATCTTGCCTGTCTCCATATTTTTCTGTGTTCATTCGGGAAGGCGCGTTATGAAAATAGAAGTCACCTACTATTTGGACACCACTTCTTCCTGGTGTTACTGGGCGGAGCCGGCGTGGGCCAAATTGAAGCAGCACTACGCTACAGCGCCGATCGAGTTCAGTTGGAAAATCGCGCTGCTCGACGAAACCAGCACGTCGAAATCACGCGCTCAGTGCGATTGGTTTTATCGCCGCAGCGGGACGATCACGCGCTCGCCGTTCATGCTCAGTTCCGCATGGCTGGATCCGGTGCTGCCTGAATTCCTCGCGCCGAATTGTGTTGCCGAAGCAGCGAAGGATTTTGGAGTCACGGATGACCGCGTGCGACTGGCATTAATGGAGGCGGCCATGCGCGAGGGAAAGAAAGTCGCGGATTGGAACCTCTCGGCGGGAGTGGCCGTGAAAGCTGCGGGCTTGGACGAGAATGCACTGCTCAAGAAGGCGCGTTCGCCAGAAATCGAGCAGCGCGTGCGAGCGAGCACAGCGGAATTTCACGCGTTGAAAGTAACGCAGCGTCCGGCGTTTGTTTTGGAGAGCAATATTGGGGATCGCGCTGTTTTCTCCGGTTGCTGGCGCCTTACGCCATTGATTGCGACGCTTGATGCGATGCTGTCGGACGCCGGTGCTTATGCTTCCTGGAAGGCGCACATTGGCGATCCGCCGCAAAGCTAAGGCGCGCACATAATTTTCAGTCGCGGATTTTGCGTTCTTCGATTAGTTTCGCGACCATGAAATCCTCCTTGTTTGCCGCGCTCACCCTCAGTGTCCTTTTTGCCGGGCGGGCTGATGAAGGCATGTGGCTTTTCAACCAGCCGCCGCGCGAGATTTTGCGCGAGCGCTATCAGTTCGAGCCGACCGATGCATGGCTCGAGCATCTGCAAAAATCCTCGGTGCGCATTGGGGCGTCGGGAAGTTTCGTGAGCGAGGATGGTTTGCTGATTTCCAATCATCACGTCGGCGCGGGTTCGCTGCAGAAACTCAGCACGAAGGAAAAGAATTATCTGCGCGACGGTTTTTACGCGCGCACGCCGGCGGAGGAATTGAAATGCCTGGACCTCGAAATCAATGTGCTGCAATCGATCGAGGACGTTTCGGCGCGCGTGAATGCCGTCATTCCCAAGGATGCCGATGCGCACACAGCTTTTTCCGCGCGCCGGAAAATTATTGCGGAGATCGAGAAGGAGTCGCTGGACAAAACGGGCTTGCGGTCGGACGTGGTCACGCTGTGGCAGGGCGGCACGTATCAGCTTTACCGCTATAAACGCTACACGGATGTGCGCATCGTGTTCGCGCCGGAGCAGCAAATCGCTTTTTTTGGCGGCGACCCGGACAATTTTGAGTTTCCGCGTTATGATTTCGACATCTGCCTTTTTCGCGCCTATGAGAATGGCCAGCCGGCCAAGACGAAAGATTTTCTGAAATTTTCCTCCACAGGCCCGAAGGATGGCGAACTGGTTTTTGTCTCAGGCCATCCCGGCGGAACGAGCCGGCTGTTGACGATGGCTGAGTTGGATAATTTGCGCGATCAGGGGTTGCCGTTTCGGCTTGCGAGCCTCAAGCGCGAGGAGGTTTTGCTGGTAAATTGGAGCGAGCGCGCGGACGAAAATGCGCGGCGCGCGAGGGAATATCTGTTCGGCGTGCAGAACTCGCGCAAGGCGCTCAATGGCCGCCTGGCCGGGTTGCTCGATCCGGAGTTGATGGGCAGGAAACGCAGCGCGGAAACGGATTTCAAGGCGCAACTCGCGGCGTACCCGAACGTTTCTCACTCAATCGCCTCAACACGGGATTCTATCGACGCGCTCGCGGCTTACTATAAAATCGCGGAGGCAACCAAAACGCTGGCGGCGCAGGCGGATCATTACGCGTTGCTCGAACGTGGCGATGGTTTTAATTCCGAGAGCTTTCACATCGCCCGCACGCTTCTGCGCGCGGGTGAGGAGCGGCCCAAAGCGAATGGCGATCGGTTGCGGGAATTTTCCGATGCGAGCAAGGTGTCGCTCGAATTGAGCCTCTTTTCGGCGCGGCCAATTTATACAGACATGGAGATCCTGACGATGTCGGATTCGTTGACGTATTTCGCGACGGAATTCGGCGGGGACGATGCGCTGGTGAAGAAAGTTCTCGCGGGCAAATCGCCGCACGAGCGGGCGGTGGAATTGATCAACGGGACAAAAGTGCGCGACGTGGCTTTTCGCAAAAAACTTTACGAGGGCGGCGCGAGCGCGGTTTCGGCTGCGAACGATCCGATGATTGAATTGGCGCGGCTGATTGACCCGGATGCGCGTGCGTTGCGGAAAGTTGCCGACGAGCAGAACGAAGTGAAACAGCAGGCGCACGCGGCGATTGCGCGCGCGGCGAATGCGTTGCTCGGCACCGGCGGCTCGCGTTATCCCGACGCCACGGGGACGCTGCGGCTTTCGTTTGGCACGGTGAAGGGCTATGAGGAAGATGAAAAGCCGGTGCCGGCGTTTACAACTTTGGCGGGACTTTACGATCGGGCGAAGGATATGAAGGAACGTCCGCCGTTTGATTTGCCGGCGCGCTGGGAGAAGGGCCGCTCGCGGCTGAATCTGAAAACACCTTACAATTTCGTGAGCACCGCTGATATCATCGGCGGGAATTCGGGCAGCCCGGTAGTGAATCGCGACGGGGAATTTGTGGGGATTATTTTTGACGGAAATATCCAAAGCTTGCCGTTGGATTATGCGTTCGAGGACAAGCAGGCGCGCGCGGTATCAGTGGATTCCGCGGCGATCCTGGAAGGGTTGGATAAAATTTATCACGCGAAGGAACTTGTGCGGGAACTTCTGGATGGGAAA
>DASXHY010000167.1:0-5670 GCA_036488095.1 Verrucomicrobiia bacterium
AATAGCCGATTTCCGGGGTGTCGGCCAGAACTGCTGGAAAACCAAGTCAGTTCGAGGATGCTGGATCGGGCGATCAAGCCCGTTGATGCCTGTGAGGCTCAAATTTCCGCGGCGAACGCCGGTAAAATCCGGCTGACGGCCCTTAGCAGGGGACATTACCCCGGAATAATTCTTTCAAACAACACCTTGCCCGGCTTGAGCAGCATCGGCTTTTGGAACGGCACCGGGCCGCAGGACTGGGGCGTGGCCGGCCAACGAAACAGGGGTATCAAGATATATTTTGTCGAGACCGGCAACCTGGCGTTCAGGGCGGACGAACAGCATTTCGACCTCGGCGCGGGTGATCTCGCCGTTAGCGCGCCATGGCAATTGCAACAGTTGGGCGATCCGCATATCGGTCCGGGCCGCGTGCATTGGCTGGCCATCGATGTGGGTATCAAAAATCCGAACGACCTATGGCGCTGGCCCGATTGGGTGACGCTGACTCCGGCGGATTTGGCCGAACTGACTCGAAAGTTACGGCGCAATAAAATGCCGGTGTGCAAATCCAATCCTGAAATCGCCCGGATTTTTCAGCAAATCGCCGCGTGTGTCGTGCAGTGGAACAATCCTCACACGATTTCGCGAATGATTGCGTATCTGAACCAGCTTTTTGTGAGCCTCCTGGATATTCCCGCAACACCGACGCGCGCCGAAGCGCCGGTTCGAAGTTCGAGCCGGCAGATGGTGGAAGCCTTTCTGAAAGGCCTGCAGAATAATCCAAAAAATTGCGAAGAAAACCGTTCTTTGAAAGAAATGGCGGAACAGTGCGGGATGGGCGTCACCGTTTTTGCAAAACACACGCGCGAGTTCGCCAACGTCGGCCCGATGGAGTTTCTGAAACAGTGCCGGCTGAATCACGCCGCCAGGCAATTGCGCGAACGGCCCGGCGTCTCGATCACTGACGTTTGTTTTTCCAACGGCTTTAATTCCAGCCAATACTTCGCCACCTGTTTCCGCAAGCAATTCAAAATGTCCCCCAGCGAATTTGTGTCGAAGCAACGTTAGCGGAAGAATGCAGCTGGGATGGGGAGCGCGCCCCCCCCGGGCGCGGTGAGCCGCGCCTCGCGGCTCACGTTTAGGCGTGAAATATTCCCACCGTTCAGTGCCTTCCGACGCCGCACGTGTTCGGCGCGAGGCGCGCCGAACGGCGCCCGAGGCGGGCGCGCTCCCCAAAATTCAATTGCATCGTCTCCTACCTCCATTTTTCAACGCCCCGGTGCTTTCATCCGCACGGAGTAAAGGGAGCTGCGCGCGGCGATGAACATGGTTTGGCGGTCGGTGCCTCCAAAAATGATTTGCACGGGACGCTCGGGGACTTCGACGGTGTCGATCTGTTTCCCCGCGCGGTCGTAGACGCAAATTTGTCCGGCGGCGATGTAGACATTTCCGTTGTTGTCCGAGGCCACACTTTCGCCGCCGCAATTGGCGAACAAACGGAAGTTCTGGAGGCTTCCGTCGGGTTGCACGTCAGCGGCCCAGGTCGTGTTGCCGGATTCTTCGGTGACATAGAACGGCTTGCCGGGTGTGGCTTCCGCCAGGCCAAAGGAGCGAATCGGCGGACTCGATTTGATCCCCCAACTGGTCGCGCCTTCGAGAAAATCCGACCCAACCGGCAGCACCGATTTTCCGTCCGGCGAAATGAAATATGCCGCGGGATGCGCGAGGGAGCCGCGATTCGAAATCCAGTCGCTGACGGGCAGATAAAAAATTCCATCGAAATGAGGAAGGGTAGATCCGGGTTTCAAGGTGGAGACCGTGCCTTCTGGATTGAGCGCGTACACGGTCCCATCTCCATCATACGATACAATCATCAGGTTCCCCGCCTGGTCGGTCATGAGGTTGACCGGGCTCAAGAGCGCGGCGTTGGTCACGGTGGAAAGTTGCCGGGACGAAGTATTCCAGCAGTAAACGCGGTTCGAGTGAGCATCGACGAAATAGATGTCGCCGTGCGGACCCGCGGCGGCGCCGGAAATGTTGTAGAAGCCCCCCGCCACTTTTTTCACTTTGGCGCCTTTGGCTAATACCGGCGAGGTCGCATGGCGGGGAATTTCCGGCGCGCGGCCCGACATATCGAGCCACGCAAATTCATGCTGGCGTATTTCAAAGTCGTGGGTCTGGTCGTAGATGGCTGAGTCGAAACTTACTTTGCTGTTGCTGTAGGAATGAAAATTCCGAAAGCGGATGTCGCGCGAGTTGGAGACTTTGACGGCCCAGGGGAAAGGCTGGAAGGAACTGATGACTCGGTAGCTGTGAAAATTCGCGACGGTAATGTCGCGCGAAGATTCGATTTCGAGCGGCAGCGCCAGGCCGCTTTCGCCGCGTTCCTCTTCCGTTTGCAACGCGTAAATGCGCCAATGCGCGGCGTGGTGAATCTGGATCTCATGTTTAACGTGGTGTTCGCTGGACATCTGGTAGATGCGGCCTTCGGTTTCCGTATCGGAAATTAACATGCCGGCGTGGGCAAAGGTCGAGGGCGTCCAAATATCGAAAAAAGTGCCACCGCCGCCGTCGGTGACCCACAGGCTCGGATATTGGCTGTCCCAATGGCGATTCGGGTCGGGGTCGCCGGAATGGTCGCGATTATAAGGATTTTCGCGCGAACCATCCGGCCGGGGTGTGCCGTGGCCGCCAAGAAAGCGGACGTCGTTCAACATCGAGTGCGCGTCGGCTTTCCAAAGCGCGGCGACTGCGCGGGGATTATTGCCGCTCGTGTAAAGACCGATGCCGAACAGAATATTGCTGCCGCCGCGGGGCGATTCGATTAGTGCCTTCGACGTGCCGGTGCCTTGATAGGCTGGCGTGTCGTCGGGAATGATGAGTTGTGTCGCGCCGGGATGGAGCCCGATGAGCGCGGTGTCCGGACGCAGCTTCAGCGTGTCGCGGACGATGTAGAATCCCGAAGGCACATAGATGGCGCGATGTTCGGCGATGGCTTTTTGGAAGACTGCGGTGTCATCCGTCGTGCCGTCGCCTTTGGCGCCGAGGTCGCGGATGTTGATCCAGGTATCGCATGGCGGCAGCGGCACGAGGTCGGAAGCGACGGCCGGCAGCGGCTTCTTTGAAGCGACGGCTTCGAAGATATTCTCGATTTCTGGCTGTGCGCCGGTGTCGGAATAATGAAATCCATGGGAGAATGTTTTCACCAAATAATTTTCCGCCGGCGCGGTGAAGCTTTTGCCGCTGTCGCGCAACTCGGCGAAAACCGGCACAGCGCGGCAGGCGACGCCTTCCATGTTGATTTCATTGCGCGGATTTTCTTCGACGCCAAAAACGAATGCCGGCCCGGAGATTTCCTCCAGTTGCGCGTCTTTGACCCAGAGTTCGTCGATGCCATTGGTCTCGATGGATACCGCGATGGGCACGCGCAGGAAGTGCGGGCGGATCAGCGTCAGCCCCGCTTCGTGCTCGAGGATGGCGGCCTCGTGCTGGTCCTCGAAAGAGCAATCGACGACCGTGAACTGCCAACTTGGCGACGGTTTGCCGGTCCAGATGGCGTGGCGCCCCTCGAAAAAATGAAGGTCCTCGACGACGTTGCCGGCCTCGTGAATTCCGGCGAGGGCCGGCCCAAGATGAAAATCCATGTGGGCAAGAAAACAATGCTGCGCGTAACGTGACCGCACAGCCACGGCGCCGGCGTTGCCGTCCTGTATTTCGATGTCAATGTTGGAAAGCGTGGAATAGAATGTGCCGGGACTGGCGTCGGGAACGGGGCCTTGCGCGCCGCCAGAATTTCGCCGGCGTCCACTGCCGCCCGCAAAGAAAATCATGACCTTTTCATTGGTCGCATTTTGAAAACCGGTTGTGTTCGCCGGCAGGACGATGGCTGGCCGCGTCGCGCCAACGCCAATGACACGAATGCCGGGCCAGATGTAAATCGTGTTGCTGAGGCGATAACTGCCCGGCGCGACGAACACGATTCCCTGGCCAGTCGTGTCGCGGACGTGGTCGATGGCCTGCTGCAACAGGGCTGTATCATCGCCGCCGGTTGGAGCCGTTACGGTGATCGCTTTCGCGTCGGATGGAAGTTGCGTGTAAAAAGAGGCCGGGCGCGCGGTGGCGGCGGCGAACACTGCCAATGCGATTACAACGGAACGGAAATGGCGTGGAAGAGAGGGTGATGTTGGCATAAGCGAACTGAAAAAGGGTGCAATTTTAAACGCGAATCTTCATCCCTCTTTCGAGGGGAGACGAACGGTAATTGTCGGCGCTCCAAGGTCGTTCGCGCAAAATAACATTGAAAATCAAGGCCAATGGGCGTATCTGGCTTGAGTCAGTGCGACGGATCTGTTGTTCACTCGAAATTTCATTATGAAGCCATTATTGCTGCTGGCGCTTGCGTGTTTGATGATGAGCGGCTGCTCGAGCACTTACGTCCTTACCCTGAACAATGGCGAGCGCATCCGCACGAACGGCAAGCCGCGCCTGGAAAAGGGCTTTTATTATTTCAAGGATGTCTCGGGGCACGACGCCGCTCCGGTTTTTTCGGGCCGGGTCAAGGAGATTGCTCCGGCCTCTATGGCGAGCCCGGACGCGAGTTCCGCCTTTAAGCCCGTTTCGAAGTAACGAACTTCTCCACGTATTTGCCGAGCAAGTCCGCTTCGAGGTCCACCGCGTCGCCCACTTTCCGTTCGCACAAGGCGGTGATTTCGTAAGTGTGCGGAATAATCCACACGCGAAAACTCTTTTTGTTGACGCCCGCGACAGTGAGGCTGATGCCGTCTACCGCGATGGAGCCTTTGAAAATAATATAGCGCATGACTTCGGGCGGCGCGGCGATGTCGAGCACGTGGTCCTTGCCGGCGCGTTCCCAACGGATGATTTTTCCGATGCCGTCTATGTGGCCGGTCACGAAATGGCCGCCCAGTTCGGCCTGCGCGCGCAGCGGGCGTTCCAGGTTCACGCGCGAACCGGCATGAGCAAATTGCAGGTTCGTGCGCTGCCAGGTTTCCTGGAGCAAATCGAATTGCGCGAGCGTGAATTTTCCACGCCGCGCCAGCTTGACGACCGTCAGGCAACAGCCGTTGACCGCGAGGCTGTCGCCGATTTTCAAGCCCTTCCCGCATTTGGCGGCGCGGACGGTGAGTTCAATCGACTTCGCGGCCGGCTTGATGCGTTCGACGATTCCCGCTTCCTCAACAATTCCGGTAAACATGCGGCCAAGCTAGTGGCGAAAACAAAACTCGTCGAGCCGTGTTTTGCCAATCTCTACCCCCGATTTGTCAACTGACGCCGAGGCCGCTCGCGGCGCCGAAAACCAAATTAGGACGCCAGGCGCGCGGTCAGGAATAAGTCTCTCCCGAGTTTTCGCCATTCGAGTTCGCGCAGGCCAATGATTTCGTCCAGGCTGCGCACGCCTTCGCCGGCGACGCCCTTTCGTGAATCGCGTCCGCCCAGAACCTTTGGCGCATAGAAGAACGCGACACGTTGCGCGAAGCCGCCGAGCAGAAACGAACCATTCACTTCACCGCCGCCTTCCACCAGCAAGCTCGTGACATTTTCTGCGCCGAGTTTTTTCAGCAACCAGGGGAGGGGGATTTTTGAATTTTGAATTTTGATTTTTGATTGAGGTGCGATGAGAACATTTACGCGCCTGGCCAATGCTGCCACGTTTTTCTTTGGTGCGGTGGA
>DASXHY010000357.1:0-6143 GCA_036488095.1 Verrucomicrobiia bacterium
CACAAAGCCGCGATTGAAAAATTCGCGGCCAAGGGGAAAAAATTGCATCTGCTGAAGCCCGGCGAGACGCACGATTTCTGATTCACGATTTGGCGATATGCGATTTAGGAGCCGATTGGATTTTCCACGCGCTCGTAAATCGTATATCGTAAATCGTAAATAATGGCGCATCTCAAAGACCTTGATTACTCAGTGGTGCAACAATGCATGCACTGCGGCCTTTGCCTGCCCACCTGCCCTACTTACGACGCAACCAAAATCGAGCGCAACAGCCCGCGCGGCCGCATCGCGCTGATGCGCGCCATCGCCGACGGCCAGCTCGAAGCGACCAGGACGTTCGGCGAGGAAATGTATTTCTGCCTCGGTTGCCTCGCGTGCCAGACGGCCTGCCCCGCGGGCGTGAATTACGCCGAACTGTTTGAGCACGCGCGCGCGGAAGCCGAACAAAGCGGCGCGCTCAAAACTCCTAAACGCAATTTAATCCGCTCGTTCACGCTCAAATGGCTGTTCATGGATTTGCGGCGGTTGCGCTTGGTTGCGCGGGTGCTTCGCGTCTATCAACGGCTGGGCCTGCAATCGTTACTGCGCCGCAGCGGCATTTTGAAATTGCTGCCCAAACGCCTGGGCGAACTGGAGGCCATGACGCCGGAGATTCAGCCGCGGTTTTCGGCTGAGTTAATCGCGCCGGTCACGCCTCCTGTTGGCCAGAAAAAATTCCGCGTGGCGCTGCTCACCGGCTGCGCGCAGGACCCGATTTTCAGCAACGTCAACCGCGACACGGCGGAAGTGCTCGCGCGGAATGGGTGCGAAGTAGTCACGCCCCCGCAACAATCCTGCTGCGGCTCGCTGCACGCGCACAATGGCGAATGGCAATTGGCGCAGGAACTCGCGCGCCGGAACCTCGATCAATTTCCCCCAGAGCAATTCGATGCCATCATCACCAACGCGGGCGGCTGCGGCTCGCACCTGAAACATTTCAACCATTTGCTTACCGACGATCCGACGTATCACGAGCGCGCGAAGGTTTGGGATAGAAAGGTGAAAGACGTGCATGAGTGGTTGGCGGAAATTGGAATTGCCGCGTCTTTGTCCCCCAACAAAGCCGCCCGGCAGGTCGACCCTACCATTGTAGTTACCTATCACGACTCCTGCCATTTGTGTCACGGGCAAAAAATCACGGCGCAGCCCCGCGAATTATTGCGCACCATTCCCGGTTTGAAGCTGGTCGACTTGCCGGAGAGTTCGTGGTGCTGCGGCAGCGCCGGCATTTACAATCTCACGCAACCGGAAATGGCCAGCGAATTGTTGCGGCGCAAAATAAACCATATTAAATCCACCGGTGCGAAAGTCGTCGCCACGGCGAACCCTGGTTGTTTGCTGCAACTCATCAATGGCGCCCGCGCTGAAGGCCTTGAGCTTCGCGTCGCGCACCCGATAACGCTTATCGCGGAAGCTTATCGCGAGCGCGGCTGGAGTGCGCCCGTGCCGCCAACTCCGGCTTGAAATTCCGCGTGGCAAATCTACCCTTTCAGCCATGACAGCTTCCACTTTGCGGGTGCGCCGCGCCACGCTCGAAGATTTGGACCAGTTGCGCGCTCTCTGGACTTCCATGCACCTGCCGGTCGCAGAATTGGAGCCGCGGCTGACCGAGTTCCAGGTCGTCGAGGATGGGGAGGGGAAAATCATCGGTGGAATCGGTTTTCAAATCGGCGCAAATCATGGGCGACTCCACAGTGAAGGCTTCACGGATTTTTCTCTTGCCGACGCCGGCCGCGATCTGTTGTGGACGCGGATTCAAACCCTTTCCACGAATCACGGCATCCTGCGGTTGTGGCTCCAGGAAAGCACGCCGTTCTGGGCGCGGCTCGGTTTCAAACCCGCCGACACGGAAGAATTGAAAAAATTGCCGGCCGATTGGAAAACCGAAAATGCCTCGTGGCTCACGCTGCAATTGAAAAATGAAGACGTCCTCAACGCGGTCGAAAAAGAAATGGCGATTTTCATGAGCGCGCAGAAGCAGGAGTCAGCGCGCATTACTGAACATGCCCGGAGCTTGAAAAAGCTGGCCACGATCGTGGCCCTGGTGGTGGCGTTGATCATGTTTGTGGCCGCGATTATTCTCTTGTTGAAACGGCCTGATCTTTTACACCCGGGAAGGTAGCGTAAATTCATCCGCATGATAGGAACTGCGCACCATCGGCCCGCTGGCCACGTGCATAAAACCCATGTCCCGAGCGCGCCCGGCATATTCCGCAAATTTTTCCGGTGAAACAAATTCCACGACCGGCAAATGCTTCGTCGTGGGCTGAAGATATTGGCCGAGCGTGAGGATGTCGCAACCCGCCCGGCGTAAATCTTCCATCGCTGCGAACAATTCCTCCGCGGTTTCGCCAAGGCCCAGCATCATGCCCGATTTCGTATAAATGGACGCACCGCGTCGCGCTTTCACTTTGCCCAGCACGGTCAAGGAACGGTCGTAGGTGGCGCGCGACCGCACAGAAGGCGTCAGCCGCCGGACCGTTTCCAAGTTGTGATTGAAAATGTGCGGCTCCGCGGCGAGCACGGTTTCAATCGCGTCATCGGAATCGTTGAAATCCGGCACCAGCACTTCGATGGCAATTCCCGGGTTCAGCTTGCGCACTTCTTCAATCGTCTTGCGAAAATGTTCCGCGCCGCCGTCGGCCAAATCGTCCCGCGCCACGGCCGTGATGACCACGTGCTTCAATCGCATCCGCCGCGTCGCCTCGGCCACGCGCGCCGGCTCGTCGGCTTCGAGCGCGAATGGTTTCGCGGTGGCGACCGCGCAAAAGCCGCACGCGCGTGTGCAACGATCGCCAGCGATCATGAACGTGGCGGTGCCTTTGCTCCAGCATTCCCAATGGTTGGGGCATTTCGCGCTTTCGCAAACGGTGTGAAGTTTTAATTCATCCAGCAGCGCGCGGGTGTGTGAAAACGAATCCGAGGTCGGCAGCTTGATACGCAGCCATTCCGGCAAACGCGGGCGCGGTTTGGGTTCGGCAGGATTAAGCGCGGGCATCTCTTTTTTCCAATTTTTGCCAGAAGGTGGCCAGTTGATCCGGTCCGAAGTCGGCGAGAATTTCCCCATCGACATCGATCACCGGCGCGAGCTCCTGTCCCGAGAGGCGAATCATCTCGTCGAAGGCCGCTTCATCGGCGATGACATCCACTTCCTCGTACTCGATGCCGCGCTTATCGAGCCAGTCCATCGCCTTATGACACCAGCCGCAATACGGCTTGATGAAGAGTCGAATCCTTTTTTCTTTCACGCTATAAAGTGGAGGACAAAACGGAGTTTATCAAATGGTGAATTGCAGTCCTGTTCATTCATCTGCTTTTTTAATGTGATACTCGTCCAGAAACTCATTAAACACTTCGCTAGGCGATTCGTTTATCGGAAACACTTCGCCCGGCGGATCCCATACTCCTTGAACGGGGTTGTCGACCTTGAATCCAAAGGTTAGCACCCAGTGGCATTCGAAACAAATAACGAAATCGTTGGTCGTCGTTCCTGCGACAATTCTAATACCGTGCCGAGGATTGAAACATCTGCCAACATGCCCATCGCTTTTCCGGATGCCCTTCACGAAAGCACTCATCAATTTTGCTTTTTCCCGTGCAGAAGTTATCTCAACGAGGCCGAGGACGGAACGCTCATGAAAAAATGTGTCGCCATTTTGAGCCGGGCCGTGGGGCTGCACCGAATACAGGAACACTTTGGAATTTGAGAGGTCAATGTTTTCTACCTTTTCCGCGATGCGGTTTTGATTCGCATTCAAGACCTTTTCCGAGCAGCCAACCATCTGCAACAACAGGCAACTCACAAAAACAAAACTAAAAAAGCGATTCATCGTCTCACCCGCCAATCTGCGCCCCATATTGCTGTGGATTCAGCAATGAATTCAATTCCGCCGGGTCGGCCAGCTTGATTTTGAAGAACCAGCCGTTGCCGTAAGGATCGGTGTTGACCAGCGCGGGATTGTCCGCGGCGGCCTTGTTGATCTCCGTAATCTCGCCGCTCACGGGCGAATAAATATCACTGGCGGTTTTCACGGATTCCACCACGGCGCAGGCGTCGCCGGCTTTTACCTTGCGGCCCACTTCCGGCAACTCGACAAAAACCACGTCGGTCAATTCATGCTGCGCGTGATCGGAGATGCCCACCGTGCCCACGCCGCCGGCCACCCGCACCCACTCGTGCGACTTCGCGTATTTCAGATCCGTTGGAATATTGCTCATAAAGTTCCTGGCGGCAGATTACGCGGACGGTGGGGATTCTCAAATTTATTTTTTGACACGAATTGCACGAATTCTCACCAATGGGAAAATGGTCTGGGTTGAATTTGCGAAAATTCGCGTAATTCGTGTCTTATTTTTTATAGATTGGCTTTTTCACCACAACCGCCGGCGAGCGCTTCCCTCGAATCTCGATTTCAATGGCCGTGTCCGCTTTCGCAAATTCCGGCGGCACGTATCCCATACCGATGCCGACGTTGAGCGATGGGCTTTGCGTGCCGCTGGTCACCTCGCCCACTTTCGCGCCACCGGCCCAAATCGGGTAATGCGGCCGCGGGGGTGCGCATTTGTCGGTCATTTTGAACGCCACGCACTTTTTGGAAACGCCCTTTGCCTTTTGCTCCGCCATGACGGCGCGCCCGATGAAGTCTCCCTTGTCCAGCGCCACGAAAAACCCAACCCCGGCCTCAATGGGCGTGGTATCCTCATCCAGTTCATGCCCGTAAAGCGGATAACAAACCTCCGTGCGCAAGGTGTCGCGCGCGCCTAATCCGCATGGTTTGATGCCGAATGGTTTGCCGGCTTCGAACGCCGCTTCCCAAACTTCCTGAATGCATTGGTCGTTGCCGACAACTTCAAAACCATCCTCACCGGTGTAGCCCGTCCGCGAGACCATCACGTCATGGCCGTGAAATAGAAAACCGCCAATCTGATTTTTTTTCAAATCGCTGACGTGCGCGGCGCGCAGCGCGCAGTTCGAGGAACTGGGAATGCAAACATCGATAAAATCCTTCACTCGCGGCCCCTGGATGGCCACGGCGGCGTAGTTGTGCGAGGCGTCGGTCATGAACATTTCATCGCGCCGGGGAAATTGCGCCAGTTGCTTCTGCAGCCACGCCACATCCGCCTGCACGCGCGAGGCATTCACGACCAGAAAATAGACGCCCTTGGAAAGGCAATAGACGTAGAGATCATCGATGGTCCCGCCGCGCTCGTTGCACATCAAGGTATATTGCCCCTCGCCGGCGGAGAGTTTGCGAATGTCGTTGGTGAAAACGTAATTGAGAAAATCCGCCGCCGCCGCGCCGCTCACGGTCACTTCGCCCATGTGCGAAATATCGAAAATGCCCGCCGAATTTCGCACGGCCAGATGTTCATCGGTGATGCTGGTGTATTGCACCGGCATTTCCCAACCGCCGAATTCAATCAGCCTGCCGCCCATCTTCTGGTGAGCGGGAAAAAGGCATGTGCGTTTTAACATCGGGGAATTAAAAATGAAAAATGAGAAATTAAAAAGCGGAAACGGACTCTCTATCCCCACTTCTCCGTCTTCATCTGCGCCTTGGGAGCGCCGAGTTCGAAGACCACGCCTTCGGCGAATTCCACCAGCGTCGTCGGGCCGCACGCGTAAAACACCGTGTTGGCCAAATCCTTGACGTGCGCTTTTAGCCACGCCGCATCGATGCGCCCGCGCCGGCCACTCCATGAATCGTTGGCCGTCAATCGCGTACACGTCACATCGAATTTGAAATGCGGATTCTCGCGTTCCAATTGCCGAAATTCGTTGTTGAAAATAATGTCGTTCGTGGTGCGCACGCTGTAGAGCACCGTGATTTTGGTTTCCAGTTTTCGGCGGGTCGCCTCGCGCACGAACGCGCGGAACGGTGTCACGCCGGAGCCACCCGCGATGCAGATCAAGTGTTTGTTCGGCTCGTAAACGGGAAGAAATTTTCCGGCGGGCGGCAGCACCATGAGCTTGTGCCCGACCTTGATCCAATCCACCAGGCGCGTTCCCATTTTGCCATCGCGCCGCACGGTAAATTCATAAAAACCGCGGTCGAGCGCGCACGAGGAGAGCGAGTAAGCGCGTTTGTAGCCCGGCTCGTCCG
>DASXHY010000409.1:0-5047 GCA_036488095.1 Verrucomicrobiia bacterium
ACGCGCCGCAGAGCGAGCTGGAAAACGAAAGATGTTTCCAATCCTGCAAGCCGCGCAAATGCGGCGTGATGACGGAACCGATCGGGCCGGAATAGGTGGTGCCGTAGGTGTGGCCGCCGACGTTGCGAAAAATCGGGCACACGTTCAGGCACGCGCCGCAACGGATGCAATGCAGCGCGTCGCGTTGCTCGGGGTCGGCGAGCAATTCGGTGCGGCGATTGTCGAGCAGCACCACGTGAAATTCCTCGGGGCCGTCGAATTCGCCGGGTTGGCGTGGGCCGCCATACATCGTGTTGTAACAGGTGAGCGCCTGGCCGGTGCCGGACGTGGCCAGCAGCGGAAGAAACAACGCGAGGTCTTCGAGGCGCGGCAACAATTTTTCGATGCCCATCAACGTGATCATCGTTTTCGGCAGCGCGGCGGTGAGGCGGGCGTTGCCTTCGTTTTCCGTGATGGAAATCATCCCCGTCTCGGCGATGCCAAAATTCGCGCCGGTGAAACCGATGTCGGCATGAATATATTTTTGCCGCAGCACACGGCGCGCGACCATGGTGAGTTCCTCGGGGTTGTCGGTGGAATTGGCGCTGAGTTCGCGATTGAACAATTCCTTGATGTCGCCGCGCGTCAGGTGCATCGCCGGGAACACGATGTGATACGGCGCTTCCTTGCGGAGTTGGACGATGAATTCGCCGAGATCGGATTCCACCACTTCAAACCCCTCGTGTTCGAGAGCGTGATTGAGGTGGATTTCCTCGGAGGTCATCGCCTTGGATTTGACGATGGAGCGCGCCTTTTTTTCGCGAATGATGCCAAGGATGATGTCGCGCGCCTGTTCGCCGGTGGTGGCCCAATGCACTTTCGTGCCGCGGGCTTCAAGTTTGGAGGCGAACTCTTCGAGATATTTGTCGAGGTGATTAATGGCTTCCCATTTTGTCTCGGCCGCGGCCTGCCGCGCGGAGCGATAATCCTGGAATGCGCCGCGCGATTTGTCGCGCACGACTTCGTATTTGCGCAGCGCGGTCTGGATGATATCGCGATGCCGCAAATCGTGCGTGAGGATTTCCGCCTGCTCGTTGAATTGTTGGAGGGGCGAACTCATCGAATCTTAACCGCAGATGAACGCGGATAAACGCAGATAATGAACGGCGGCAAAGCCGCCGTGACGAAGCTGGCTTTCCGAATTCGTTTTCGAATCGGAGGATTGATGTTTCTTATCTGCGTTCATCTGCGTTCATCTGCGGTTCATTTCGTTATTGGCTCGCGAGCACTTCGGCGAGGTGGATGGTTTTCAGTTTTTTTCCCTGTTTATCGAGCAATCCCTGGACGTGCATCAGGCAACTCGAGTCATTTGACACGATGTATTCAGCGCCGGTTTCCGCGGCAGACGCGCATTTTACTTCGCCCATGGCGGTGGAAATCATCGGGAATTTCGCGGCGAATGTTCCGCCGAAGCCGCAGCAGGTTTCGGCGTCGCGCATTTCGATGAGTTCGACGTCGCGCACTTTGGCGAGCAAATCGCGGGCGGGTTTTTTGCTGCCCAATTCGCGCAAACCGTGGCAGCCGTCGTGAAAGGTGACCTTCGCGGGAAAGCGCGCGCCGAGATCCGTCACGCCCAGTTTGGTGACGAGGAAA
Source organism: Verrucomicrobiia bacterium (assembly GCA_036488095.1). Taxonomy (GTDB): domain Bacteria; phylum Verrucomicrobiota; class Verrucomicrobiia; order Limisphaerales; family DASXHY01; genus DASXHY01. The sequence continues at coordinate 1,633 of DASXHY010000409.1, forward strand.
TCGGAGAACTCGTAACACTTCGAGGAAAGTTTTTGCGCGGCTTGCTCGTGTTCGGTGCCGGCAAAGAGTTGCGGGTAAAAAACCTTGAGCATCGCGCCGCAGGAACCGGAGGCGATCACGACCGCTTCGGCGTTTTGCAGGCGTTTCAAAACCGGCAGAGCGACCTCGCGCGCCTCGGGCCAATAACCGGAGTTGAATGCGGGCTGCCCGCAACAGGTGAGTTCTTCCGGGTATTCGATTTTATGCCCGAGCTTCTCAAAAATCCCGACGATGCTGATGCCCACGCGCGGAAACATCAGGTCCACGAAGCAGGGGATGAAAAGTGTGACGGTCATGGGGCGAGTGGATCAGTTAAATAGGTTAAACAAGTTAAATAAGTTAAATGGGGTGGGCCTCTGCTGCGATTTTCTGCTCATTTAACGATTTAACCATTTAACTTATTTAACCGGCCTCAATGCGCCGCGATCGGTTTTTGGCCGCGCTTGACGCGTTTGAATAATAAAATCAGGGGTAGGCAAACCAAGCATAAAATGCCGAACAGGCGAAAGTTTTCCACGAATGCCCACAAACTGCTTTGTTGAAGCAGAGTATTGTACATCAAACCGAGCGCCTGCTCATGCGCGAGCCACGTGCCGACGCTGGGCGCCAGGGCGTGCTGCGCGGCGGCGAGTTGCTGCGTGTAGGCGGGATCGTAAGGAGTCATGTGGCCGACCATCAGGGCCTGATGCACTTGCGCGCGGCGGGCAATGATGGTTGTGACCGCCGCGATGCCGAAACTGCCGCCGAGGTTGCGCATCAGGTTGTAGATGCCGGTGGCGTTGCCCATTTGTTCCTGGCGGAGATGTCCCATGGCTGAGGTTGTCAGCGCGACAAAAATGAAACTGATGGCGACGCCGTTCAGCACGCTCGGCCAGATAACGTTCCAAACGGAAATCTGCAGGTTGATGTGCCCGAGCCAGAAGGAGGACATCGCCAACAGGACGAATCCAATGGTGATAAGCAGACGGTTGGGCACCTTGCCAATGAGCCGCCCGACGATAAACGTGGTGATCAACGCACCGATGCCGCGCGGGCTGAGGGCATATCCGCTTTGCAACGCGGGATAGCCCATCATGGTTTGCAGAAAAATTGGCAGCGCCGCAGTGGTGCCGTACAGCACGCCGCCGAGGAGGGTGATGAGCACCACGCCGGCGACGAAGTTGCGGTTTTTCAAGATGCGCAAATTCACGATGGGATGATCCGTGCGCAGCTCGCGCACGACAAACGCGACGAAGCACACGGTCGAAATCACGGCAAACCACGCGATCCAGTCCGAGGAGAACCAGTCTTCCTGCTGGCCTTTATCGAGCACGACTTGGAGCGTCGCCAGCCAAAAAGCCAGGACTCCAAAACCAAAAAGGTCCACCTTGCCGACTTTGGCGTTCTTGATGTACGGAGGATCTTCAATAAATGCCTGCGCCATCATCACGGCAAAAATACCGACTGGCACGTTGATGTAAAAAATCCAGCGCCAGGAATAATTGTCGGTGATCCAGCCGCCGAGCGTTGGCCCCAAAATCGGCGCCACGATGACACCCATTCCGTACACGGCCATGGCCACGCCGCGTTTGGCCGGCGGAAAACTTTCCAGCAGCACGGCCTGGGCGATGGGTTGCAAGGCGCCGCCGCCGACGCCCTGAAGGATGCGCGCGACGATCAGAAAGGGCAGGCTGGGCGCCATGCCGCAAAGAATCGAAGCGATGGTGAAGATAGCGACGCAGATGATCAGCAGGCGTTTTCGGCCAAGGTAAATTCCGAGCCAACCGGTGATCGGCAGCACGATGGCGTTGGAAACGAGATAGCTGGTCAAGACCCAGGTGGATTCTTCGGTCGTGACGGAAAGGTTGCCGGCGATGTGCGGGAGCGAAACGTTCGCCACGGACGTGTCCAGGACTTCCATGAACGTGGCCGTCATGACCGCTATGGCGATGAGCCACGGATTGTGGCTGGGCTGCCACGGCTGCTGAATTTTACTGGCGGACGCGTCGGCCATTTTCTCTAGGCAGTGGGCCGTTTGCCTGAAGTCCGCCACCAGAAAAATCCAGTTCCGAGCGCCACCAGAATCGCGGCCAGGATGACTACAAACCGGGGAAGTTCCGCGCCCACTTGAACACTCGGGACCACCGACATGCCCGGGCCAAGCACGTGCCCGGCTTCGACCGGATTATCGAAAACGATTTTCACCGGAACGCGTTGGACGACTTTCACGTAATTGCCCACGGCATTTTCCGGCGGCAACAAACTGAAGGCCGCTCCGCTGCCAGCCTGGATGCTGTCGACATGTCCCGCAAAGGTCCGACCGCGGACGGAATCCACGGAGATTTCCACGGGTTGGTTGGTGCGAATTTTGGTCAGTTGCGTTTCTTTGAAATTGGCGACGACCCAGATGTTGGTGGGCACAATGGCCAGCAGTCGCTGGCTGACCTGGATGTAATCACCCGGTTCCACGGCCTTGCGCGTGATACGTCCATCCACCGGCGCCGCGATATGGGTGTAAGACCGGTTCAAAGCGGCTTGAGACACATCCACTTCCGCCTGGCCGGCCTGCGCGACGGCTCGCTCGTAAGCGCTGAGGCCGGCTTGGAATTCGGCTTTCGCTCCGTCGATTTTCGAGCGGTCACTGGCGGCTTTGGCTTCGCTGGCCTTCCAGGTATTGGTCGCCGAGTCGGCCGCGGCTTTGGCGCTGTCAAATTCCTGCGGGGCAATGATTTTTCGCTCGAACAAATCCTGCGCGCGTTTCAGGTCCGAGGAGGCCTTCTCCGCGTTGGCCTGGTCGGCGGCCGCTTGCGCGGCGGACTGTTGGGCGGTGGCTTCGGCGGTTTTGATTTGCGCATCGAGCACCTGGAAGCTGGACGCGATGACATTTGTATTGGCATCCGCCGCTGCCTGCGCGGCTTTCTTTTGCGCAAGCGCGGTCTCGTAATCGCGCGGGTCAATTTCCACGAGCGGATCGCCCGCTTTGACGAATTGATTGTCATCCACGAAAACCTGTTTTACTTCGCCCGATACTTTCGGGGAAATGGAGACGATGTTCGCGGTGAGAAAGGCGTCATCCGTGCTTTCATGCGAGAAACTCTTCGCGACCACCCCGAAACCCCAAACAAGAAGCAGCGCGAGCATCACGGTACCGGCAATGACGACCGGCGGGCGCTTCCAGATGGAAGGCCGGCCATTCGTGAGGGCAGGTTCCCCCGGGTTAGTTTTCGGAGGAGCTGCCTTCTGAGCTTCTAATTCATCCATACCCTCTAAAATAGATTCGATGACCAACCGCCAATGTTTTTAGTTTAACCGCAACGGCGCTAATTACAAACCGCCTGAGACGATCAGAGTTATAACTAATCGGTTACTTCTGGCTATATGTCCAACTTAAAAATGA
>DASXHY010000443.1:0-3006 GCA_036488095.1 Verrucomicrobiia bacterium
CCATTTTGCTGGGCCTTTTAATTTGCGCACCATTCGCCAGCAAGGCTGGTGACATGTACGACTCCACGTTGGATCGCCATTTTGGGGATGCCCCGGCCTCGACCAACGCCGCGCCGGAAACCGCTGCCGCCCCCATGGATCCAAACGTGGCCGCCATCGTGCAGGCGCTCAAGGCCGAGCAAAAAATTCGCTCGGAAGGACCGCCCCCTCCCCCTCCGGAACCGATTGACCGCGCCACCTGGATGCTGCTGGGGGCGGCTTCGCTGGCGGTACTCCTCGCTTTCTTAAAATTCGTCCAGTGGCTCAACGCGCGGATCCAAAACCGGCGTTTGTTGTCGAAGGAAGCCGAGGAAGCAATCCTGAGAGAGAAACTGATCGCCGAACAACCGTCTCTCGTGGCGTTTTTCAACGAATTGCGATTCGGCCTGGGCACAGGGGCCAATGCTTCCGTCGCCGCGGAAACGGCTGGTCCGCAATTGAGCAAGAAGGAAGAAGCAAATCGACTCAAACAATTTTTCGGTCTGGCGCCGGCTACGATCGCAGATTTCCGCGCCCAATTGTCCAAAATCAACCGCGCGGCGGACAAGGCCATCCGCCTGGAATTGCTCCGCGAATTTTTCTGCCAGATTGACGCGCTCAAAGAGAAAGCCACACTACCGGAATTGCGCCCCGTTTGGCTGATGACGTGCGGCCTCGAAGGTTTGGTGCAGCAACTCTCCACGACCGCCGCCAATATCAATCCGTCCGTCCTGCGGACCGCCGCCGGCGCCGTGGATTTGCTCGAAGACTTGTGCGTTCGTGGTGTGCCCTCCGATCTGGCCACCCGCACGCCCGTTGAGCTTTTGGCCGCGGATGACAATCCCGTTTGTCTTTCCGCGTTGTCCATGGCGCTCAAGAAGGCGTTCCGTGAACCCGACGTTGCTGTCGACGGCACCTCCGGTCTGGCTTTGGCCGAAAAGAAGCATTACGACGTCATTTTCCTGGATATCGAAATGCCCGGCATGGACGGTTTTGAGCTTTGCTCAAAGATTCGCGAGGATAAAATGAATCGAACCACTCCCGTGGTCTTTGTCACGAGTCACAGCGATTTCAACTCTCGCGCGAAATCCACGCTCGTTGGCGGCCAGGACCTGATCGCCAAACCGTATCTCTCCTTCGAAATCACCGTCAAAGCGCTCACACTGGCGTTGCGCGGACGTCTCGCGAACGACAAGTCCATCTCCCCACCGGCAGCCAAGGAAAATTCCGCTGCTCCGGCGATATCACCGCAGCCGGTGGAAATGTCCGCCTGAGTGAATGACGAATAACGAATAACGAATGGAGTCGGCACCCCCGCCATTCGTCATTTGTCATTCGTCATTCCGGTTCCTGCCTGCTGCATAAACTGCTCGATGGCCTGCAAATTTCCCCGCGCCTGGTCCGCATGTGCCGGACTGGCCAGAAGTTCCCTGAAGACGGTCACAGCCTCATCCAATTTCCCCTGCCGCACCAGGCACGCGCCCAGGTTTGCCTTGGCGTCGTCGCCAATCAGTCGCGGATCAAAACTCACCCATTGATCGTAACTCTGGTCCTTGCCCATCTGGATCAGCCGGCGCAGCAATCGTTCCGCATCGTTAAACTTTCCCGCTCCTGCCGCCCGCCGTGCCAGCAGCCATAACAACGGCGCGCTGGAGGGGAACCATCGCCACGCCAGACTCTCGACCAATTCCGGATTGAAGCCAGACGGCAATTGCACCGGAGGCAATTGCAGCAGATGCTCCAGCAGCAGGCTGACAATCGGCGCCGGCGATTCTTTCTGGCGCGTTTGCGGCAAAAGTCGCGCGGCAGCTTCCCGAAGCACTTCCTCCCAGCGCGCATCTTTCAGCATTGCCAGCGTGCGCGCGAATTCGATCAGGTAATAAAGTTGTCCCGGACGATCGCGCAATTCCAATTCCAGCAATCGCGCCGCGCGGCGAAGCTTCCCTTCCGCCAACGTGCCGAGATAACCGTAATGCCGTATCGTGACCGTGGAATAATCGACCCGCAGCCCGGATTTCGCTTCAATTTCGCCGATGTCCGGCCGGAAATCCGGATGGCACCGTCCCTGGAAACGCAGGTCGTCGCGCCGGCGAAACAACCGCAAACGCCACATCCACGTAAAGTAATCCAGCCGGTCGGCCTGTTTGAGGTCCTGGAAACGAACGAAAAAAGCCAGCGCGTCTTTGCGCTCGAGGCAGGCGCGCAATTCAGCCGCGGATTCCGGAAGCAATTCTTCATCCGCATCCATCCACAAAATCCAATCGCCGCGCGCGTGGCTGATGGAGTGGTTGCGGGCGGCGGAAAAATCGTCGCACCACGGGAAATGGCAGACCACCGCGCCGGATTCCTTTGCGATCTCCACCGTCCGATCGGTTGAGCCCGTGTCCGCGACAATAATTTCGTCGGCCACGCCGCGCACGGAGGCAAGGGCGCGGGGAAGGTTCTTTTCCTCGTTCCGCGCGATGAAACAAACGCTGAGCACAGGTTAATCTCCGAACAATTTTTTGAACGCATCCCGCGCCTTGGTTTCGCGCGAGTTTTCCTCGGCCTTTGCCACGAACTCGCGGCGCGCCATTTCGAAATACTCGCAATAATTCGCTGTGTGTTTGTCGAAAACCGGTTCCGCGCGCCGGTCCCGGCATTGGTAGGCTGCGCGCGCATCATAACTCACGCAGTTCAAACACACCTTGAGGTCCGCGCCGCAAAGGCACGTCTCCGAGCGGCCCGGCGTGCCCGCCAGCGTGTATTCCGCGCCGCACTTCCAGCAATGTCGCGTCAATGCCATGCCGGCATTATATTTCTATGCACGTTTGAGTGCAATTGGTTCCGGGGCGGGAAAGGGAGAAGCTCCAAGCCGGAACCATGCAGTTGAATTTTAGGGTAGCGCGCCCGCCTCGGGCGCAGTTCGGCGCGCCTCGCGCCGAACACAAGCGGCGCAGGAAGGCACCGAACGGTGGGATGATTTCACGCCTCGAAGTGAGCCGCGAG
>DASXHY010000460.1:0-6144 GCA_036488095.1 Verrucomicrobiia bacterium
CCAGAGAAGCTCCAAACTTTCAGCTCCAAGCCGGGCCGCGCAGGCGCACGAGTTTACGTCCAACTCATGAGTTTGCCCAGGGCATTGGAGCTTGGCGCTTGAAGTTTCTCTGGAGCTTGGATGTTGGTGCTTGGAGCTTCATCTCAGGGTTTTACCGGAAAGCTTTCCTGCTCTTTGGCTTCTTCCGCCTTGTGTTTCCATTTCTGAATGCCCGCGTGTTTGCCGCCGAGGGCGAGCAATTTTTCCTTGTTGTAAATCAGTTCCTCGCGCGTCGCGCCGGTGAGGGAATAATCTTTTTGCAGAAAAATCGCTTCCTCGGGGCACACTTCCTGGCAGAAACCGCAGAAGATGCAGCGCAGCATATTAATCTCGAATTCGAGCGGCATCTTTTCGGCGTTCGGCCGGTCGGCAATTTTCCAATCCGCGCCCGGCGGCGTGATCTTGATGGCTTTGGGCGGGCAGACGAATTCGCAAAGCTGGCAGGAGACGCACTTGGTGTTGCCTTCCTGGTCTTTGACGAGATAAGGCGCGCCGCGATAACCTTCCGGCACGACCCATTTCTCCTCGGGATACTGCATGGTGACTTTCTTTTTGAAGAAGTGACGCAGCGTGACTTTGAACCCGCCGATGACCGCCGGCAAGTAAAGCCGTTCCCAAAGATTCAATTTTTTTCGTTTAACTATCATTCGTTCTTTTGCGGAAAACTGTTAAAACAGTTTTTCGAGTGCTTTCGGCTTTTCTATCACCCAGCTAAAGCAGGGTGTTAATGAGATGTGCCCGATTGCCTTCAATGAGCGCCTCTTAAAGCAGAATGTTAACGAAGTGGCGCTGGCCACCTTCAAAAATCTTCTGCCGAACCAAGGCGTCAAAGAGATGTAATCGCGAGTTTTCATCGGGCCCTTTCATTAACACCCTGCTTTAGCTGGGTGTTCAACCGGCTTGATACTGAGGAAACTGTTTTAACAGTTTCCTCTTCGCGCCAAATCAGACCATATCGCTCAACAAATAATTTCAGTTCGTCGCTAAAACTCCGTTTCCGATGATGTTCTTCCTGGTCCGCAATGTAGCCCGCCACTTCCGCAACCGCCGATTCAGAAACGGAAAAAGCTCCATAGCCGCGCCCCCAGGCAAATCTGCCGGGCACCAGTTTTTGCTCATTAATCCAATGAGATGAAGCGCCCTTGAATAATTGCACGACATCTTCGATGCAAAGGTTTGTGGGCAAATCGATCAACGCGTGGGCATGGTCGGCGTTAAAATAATTAATTTTCAAATAAATCTTTTTTTCGGCCGCATAATTCGCCAGCCAGACGGAGGCCTTTGCTGCGGCTGACGCAGAAAGCACTGGTTCCCGGTCCAGCGTTCCCCAGACCAGATGAATCCAAACTTTCGAATATGAGTGCAACGACATATCTATCGAGCTTCAAAAAGGAAAACTGTTAAAACAGTTTTCTGAGCGCCCTTGCAGCCCTAACACCCCGCTAAAGCAGGGTGTTAATGAGAACGCCATAACAATCTCTACGAGTTCAAGCACAGTTTTCTTTCCCGTCAACTTCTCGCCCACAAAACAATCGCTGTGATCAAAATATTCGCCAAGGCCAGCGGCAAAAAGCGGCGCCAGCCTAAATCCATCAATTGATCGTAACGAAACCGGGGCCACATCCAGCGCACCCAGATAATCATGAACAATACAAAACACGTTTTCGCCAAAAAAATCAGGATGTGCAACACGCCAATGCCGATGCTCGTGGCCGGATGGTCGAGCCCGGCAAATGGCAGCGTCCAACCGCCGAAAAAGAGCGTGGCCATCATCGCGGAAGCGGCAGTCACATTCGCGTATTCGCCCATGAAGAAGAGCGCGAATTTCATCGAGCTGTATTCCACGTTGTAACCGCCGGCCAATTCCTGCTCGGCCTCGGGCAGGTCGAAAGGCGTGCGGTTGGTTTCCGCGAGGGCGGCGACGGCGAAAATAATGAAGGCGATTGGCTGCTTGAACACGAGCCAGTGGAAAAGACCGCCGGATTGATACAGCACGACCTGGGTCAAGTTCAAATTGCCCACGAGCAGAAATACCGCGACCACCGACATGCCCATCGCAATTTCGTAGGAAATCAATTGCGCGCTCGAACGGATGCCGCCGAGAAAGGGAAATTTCGAGTTGCTCGCGTATCCGGCCAGCACGATTCCGTACACGCCGAGCGACACAATGCCGAACGTGTAAAGAATGCCCACGTCCAGGTCCGCGATGACCATCTTTTGATTGCCGAGAAACGAGCCAAACGGAATCACGGCCACGACCACGATGCCGGGAATCATCACGATGGCGGGCGCGAGCCAGAAATAAATTTTGCGCACGTGCGCGGGCGTGAAGTCTTCTTTGAGGAAAGCTTTCACGGCGTCGGCGGCGGGCTGCAACAGGCCGAAGGGGCCGAAGCGATTTGGCCCGCGCCGATCCTGAATGGCGGCCGACACTTTGCGCTCCACCCACACGGCGTAGGCGACAATGAACATCAACACGGAAAAAACTCCGATGATTTTCACCGCGCTGAATAATATAAAATTCCAGTCCATGCTATTTTTAACGCTCTTAGGTCTTTGCGTTAATCAGATTTGCACCGTCACTCCCGTATCTCCCAGCCCAGCCCAGGTGAGGCCGTTAAATGCCGGGACTTCCTTCGCCATTAAATTAAACAAGCCTTCAATCGTCGCGTAGCCGTCCTGGCCGGTTATGTTGAAAACGAGTTCGTGCAAAAATTCCCACTCGGGCCGGGCATTGCCGCGCGGTTCGAGGGCTTTCATGAATTTCTGGACGCGCCCCTTTGCGTTCGTGAACGTGCCCCGCTTCTCCACGTGCGCGCAGCCGGGCAAAAGATAATGCGCCAGCTTCGCCGTTTCGCTCGGGAGAATGTCGCTCACGACGAGCATCTCCAGCTTGCCGAGCAACGTGGCGCTCAGGCCATGCTTGGTGACGTCTTCACCGAAAACGATCAGGGTCTTGATGGTCCCCTGCTCGATGCCTTTGGCAATTTTCGAAATCTGTTCCCCCATCTTGTCCGAGCAAATTCCCGTCAGGCGCGCGCCGTTCGAGTTCGGATTGCGGTCGGCGTTCAACAGCAGCTTGTCGCTCTCGCCCGTGCGCGGAATCGAATCCGTGACGGCGTCGAGTTTGGCCGCAAGTTTCTTCAGCAGGAACAACTCTTCATTCGTCTGCCGCGCTGAGCCGATGATGGCCACCGAGCCTAGCGGAGCCTTGTTCAGAAGCTCGGAAATTTCCTTCAGTGCCCCATTCCAACCTCTACCCTCTCCCCTCGACCCTCTCACCTCGCTGAGCCTGTCCGCGCGATTGATCCACTTATAATTCAGCCGCCCGTAATCGCACATCCAGGTGGAATTGACCGCGTCGTTTTCACGCGGCTCGTAGCGATACATGACTTCTTCGCGCGAGCCGACGATCGTGTTGCAACCCGTGGCGCAACTGCTGCACAGGCTCTTGGTCTCTTTCAGGAACCAAACGCGCATCTTGAACCGAAAATCTTTCGAGGTCAGCGCGCCGACGGGGCAGATGTCCACCGTGTTCAACGTGTAATTGTTATCGAACACCTTGCCGGGGAAAGCGGTGAGCGTGTTGTAACTGCCGCGATTCACGATGCCGAGCGCGTCATCGCCGACAATATCCTTCGTGAAACGAATGCAGCGCGTGCAGAGAATGCAGCGTTCGTCGTCGAGCGCGATGCGCGGCCCGAGTTCAACGCGCTTGGGTTTGTGGACCTTCGGCTCGACGAAACGACTCTCGGCTTTGCCGTAATCCACCGAATATTCCTGCAACTTGCATTCGCCGGCCTGGTCGCAAATCGGGCAATCGAGCGGATGATTGATGAGCAGGAATTCGAGCACGCCTTCGCGCATTTGTTTCACGGCGGGCGTGTTCGTGTAAATTTCCATCCCCGGCGAAATCGGCGTGGCGCAGGCAATGGCCGGGCGCGGAGATTTCGCGATTTTCGGCGTGCCGTCGGGGTTCATCACCGGCTTGCGATCCGGGCCCATGGCGGGCGTGCCGAATTCCACGAGGCACATGCGGCAATTGCCGGCGACCGGTAGCTTCGGGTGATAGCAATAATGCGGCACGTCCACCTTCACGGCGGAGCAGGCCTGGATCATCGTGGTGGGAATCGGCTTGCCGGTGATGGGGTCCGGCGTCGTCTTCGGCACCTCGACTTCGCGGCCATCCACCTTCACCTTGATCTTTTCGACCGGTGGCGGCGCGGGCATTTCAGTTGTCGTTGTCGCTGACATTTTGTTTAACGCGCGCTGGCTAATTCACTTCGCTCCGCCGGCGTGGCAGTTTTTGGCATTTCTTTTTCCCGGGCGCGACGTTCCTCATCCGCTTTGCCTTTGGCGACGAATTCATCTTTGAATTTCGCCACAAAACTTTGCACCGGCCACGAGCAGGCTTCGCCGAAGGCGCAAATGGTGCGGCCGCCGGGGATGTTATCAGCGATTTTCACGAGATAATCGGCGTCGATGGCGCGGCCTTCGCCGTGGGTCATGCGATGCAGCGCCTTGCTCATCCAGAGCGAACCTTCGCGGCAGGGCGTGCATTGGCCGCAGCTTTCGTGCGCGTAAAACTCGCTGATGTTCGCCAGCGCTTCGACGATGTCCACGCTGTCATCCATTACGATAATGGCGCTGGAACCGCTCATGGAACCCGCCGCCGTCAAAGAATCAAAATCGTAAGGCAAATCGAGCATGTCCACTTCCACTTCAGTGTCCTTGCCATCGACTTTGCGCTTCAATTTGAATTTTTCGCCCGCCTTGAAAACTTTCGCGCTCGAACCGCCGGGAATCACTGCCTTCAATTTGCGTCCATCCCTGAGGCCGCCGCCAAAAGCAGCATCGTTGATGAGCTGGCCGATGGTGACTTTGCCGACTTCGATTTCAAAGTAGCCGGGTTTCTTCACATGCCCGCTGAGGCTGACGATGCGGGTGCCGGTATTGTTCGGTGTGCCGAGCTTGGCGAATTCCGCCGCGCCCATCGCGACGATGTGCTTCACGTTGCAAAGCGTCTCGACGTTGTTGACGATGGTCGGGCACATGTAGAGCCCGAGCACGGCGGGGAAATACGGCGGCTTGATGCGCGGATAAGGCCGTTTGCCTTCGAGCGATTCGATGAGGCCGGTTTCCTCGCCGCAAATATAGGCGCCCGCGCCCCGATGCAGCCAAATATCCAGATCGTAACCGCTGCCAAGGATGTTCTTGCCGAGGAAGTTTTTCGCCCGCGCCTCGGCGAGCGCTTTCTCCAGGATCTGTGCGCCTTCCGGGAACTCACCACGGATGTAAATGTAAGCCAGGTTTGCACCTACCGCGAAGCACGAGATGATCATGCCCTCGATCAACTGGTGCGGGTCTTTGTGGATGATCTGGCGGTCCTTGAAGGTGCCCGGCTCGGATTCATCGGCGTTGCAAATCAGGTAAATCGGCTTGCCGCTCTTGCGATCGACAAAGCTCCATTTCAGGCCGCAGGAAAAACCCGCGCCGCCGCGCCCGCGCAGGCCGGAGGCCTTCACGTCATCGCGAATCTGCTCGGGGCCGGACATTTTTTTGCCATCGGGCAGGTCCTTGGGCTGGATGGCCAGCGCCTTCTTGAGCGATTCATAGCCGCCGTGGCGCAAATAACAATCGATGTCCGGCGTGTAACCGGGCTCATCGGCGTATTTGAGAATCAATTTGAATTCTTGCGGCATGGTTATGAAACGTGAAACGTGAAACGTGATTCCAAGGTTTGACGCCTTGACTGGGGCGCGAAACTCTTTAGTTTACCGAACGCTCCGGCTTGCCCGATGGTGTAACGGTAGCACAAGTGACTCTGAATCACTTTGTCATGGTTCAAATCCATGTCGGGCAGCCAATTCCCGTTTCCGCTTTTCGCCTTCCGCTTTTCGCTTTGCGTGAACATCACTTGCACCCTCCCAGAATTTCATCCGCCTTCGCATTGCTCACGCCTTCGTGAAACGCGTCGTTGCACATCATCACCGGCGCGGAGCCGCAACCGGCGAGACATTCGACGAATTCGACCGTGAACTTTCCGTCCTTTGTCGTTTGCGCGCCGTGCGCGTGTGCGTCCAGTCCCAGCTTCTCGCAAAAATG
>DASXHY010000476.1:0-6787 GCA_036488095.1 Verrucomicrobiia bacterium
CAGCCAGAGAAAGGCCGCAGCGCTCAGATAGGCGATTTTGCGCATCCTATTTCGATTTTCAGATTTTTCTCGAAGCGGAATCAGGTTGGACATCAATGGAAACGGATTTTTTGCCGCGTGACGAATGTATCGCGGTCACAATAATCTGCCCGGAACCATCCGGAATTGTTTTAATCCACACAGCGCCCACGCCGCCGCTGTCCGTCAGCGCAAACGGATTGTCACCGACGATTATTCCCGGCCCGCTGATTTCAAACGTGACTTCGCCGTCCGCAAAGGCGCGCTCGGCGCCGAATTTGTCCACCACCTTAAAAACCAGCCGCGTGGCGTCCACTCCATCACCCGACAACCGCCGATCGTCCGCCGCCAGGAACAGTTCGTCCCGGGCCGCATCCGATGAAAATGATTTTGACAGCGCTAAACGACTGCCGACATAGCCGTCAATGCGCAGTTCCGGCTTCGCGCCCACATTGTCGATTTCGAGATCGCAAAAGAACGGCGGATATTGGAGGTGCGGATAATTCGCTCGATCCGGCTGAACCGTGGCAACCTGCTTTTCGCCGACGAAAATCTCCAGACGATCGCAATTTGAAAAGATGGCTGCGTTCTTGCCCGGTCCTTTCGGTGTGGCAGGGCCGAAGTCCCAGAAAAAGCTGGGTAGGATGACCGGCCTGACGGCTGGGCTTGCTTGCGCCTGGTAAAACGACGCGCCCAATTTGGGAATGCGAAATATATCGGCAATGCCGGGACATTTTACGGTATGGTAGGGATTGACCAAACTCGCGTAATCGAAGGCGCACCAGGCGATGACGCCCGCCATGCGCGGATAAACGGCGGCGCGGTCATGGGCCTGTGCGTGAAACACCGCTTGCTGGGTTTGCAATTCAATTTCACCCGCGCGGCGGTAGCGGTTGTTGAACCCCTTTTTGGCCTGATAAGAGAATTGTCCCACCGTCTCGGCCAGCATATAGGGGACGTCCGGCACCGGCGGTTTGATTCCCACACTGCCGTCCGGCGCGGAATGATAATCGTCGAGGGCAAAAATATCTTCGTGCCAGCCGTTCACTGACGACGACGTCATCGATCCGGAAGTGGGTCGCGAATCGTCCAGCGCTTTGGCCGCCGCGGTTGTCTGTTCATAGAGCGCGGGCATGTTTTTAGATTCATTGACGCGAACGCCCCAAATGACAATGGAAGGGTGGTTCCGGTCCCGGCGAACCATCTCCTGCACATCGCGCAAGACAAGGTCCTGCCACGCCTCGTCGCCAATGAACTGCCACCCGGGTGTTTCTTGCCAGACCAGCAGGCCCAATTCGTCGCAAGCGTCGAGGAACGCCTCGGATTGCGGATAATGCGAGCAACGAACGGCGTTGCAATTGAATTCGTGACGGAGCATTTCGGCGTCGTGGCGCTTGGTGCGCGCGGGCACGGCGTAGCCGACATAGGGAAAGATTTCGTGGCGGTCCAGGCCGAAAAGGCGGAACTGTTTGCCGTTCAGAAAAAATCCATCGACCTCAAAACGCGCGTCGCGGAAACCGATGCGCGTGCGGCAATCGTGCAACGGTGCGCCGCCGACAAGCAGCGTCGTCACCACGTCATACAGCTTGGGATCGTCCACATGCCAGAGTTGGATGTCGCCGAGGTTCGACAGGGTAAGGTTCACAGTCGTCTCGCCGGGTTTTTCAATCGTCACCGGAGCTTCCGCGCGGGCAATAACGCGGCCCTCGCGTTTCAACTCTACCTTGATGCGCAGCGGCTTTTCGGGAAGGACGGTGGCATCAATGGAACATGCGACTTCCACTCGGCGGTTTGCATCGAGCACTGATACAGGTTTGGCAAAGACGTCGTTGATGAAAATCTGCGGCACCACACGCAACGCAACCGGCCGATGGATCCCGCCCGCTTCAAGATAATCGACGGAACTCGGTCCTCTGGGCGAACCTTCCGGCGGCACGCTGCTCCAGCGAGAATCCACAATCAGCGTGAGAACATTTTCGTCTTTCACCGAATCGGTGATTTCGTAATGAAACGGAAGGTAACCGCCATAATGCTCCGGCAGAGTCTTGCCATTAAGACTTGGCTTGGCCCCGACCATCACTCCATCGAAATGCAAAAAGACTCGGCGGTTTTGGCATTCTTTCGGCAGTGAAAAATGGCGGCGGTAGAACCACTGGTCCTCCCAATCTTTCGGGTCCCAGTTTTGCCAGGAGAGCGTCGTGACGCAATGCGGCACGGAAACCCGGGAAAACGCCGCGTCGTCCAGTCTGTCGTTTAAACTGCGGCCAGCGAGCTTCCCGCCGAAGAGCCAGTTTTGGTCCAGGGAAAAATTCCAACTGGCTGGCCCGGACGAGGAGCCGCGTTTGGATCTCTCGGAACCAGCACATCCGACCAAGGCGCCGGAAGCGAGCGCAGCCATGCTGAGGGCGGAGGAAGCAATGAATTTGCGCCGGGAGAGAGGAGTCGCGTTGTGATGCATGCTTTTCTTATTCTGTTTTTCGCTGTGCGAACGAAAGAAAAAAATCCGCTCTACAACATGATGTGAGTATATCTAAGATACTATGAGCGTGGCGTTTACAGATTTAACGCCGCAAAACCTCACAAAAATAGCCGCAAACCCTTAGTGTCAAAACCGGATTGCTCTTCGTATGATAAGCGCCTCACCGGCTCAAAGATGAGACGCGGATTAACGTTTTTATTATGAAGAAAATTTCGCAATACAATCACCTGGCATCACGTTTTTCGTCTCTTGCTCGCCTTGCCTCGGCGGCATTTTGCTCCTTTGCATTTCTCGCGAACGGGCAGACGCTGCCGGAGCCGGTGGCTGAGGTGTCGCCGATGGTCGGCACCGGCGGGCATGGCCATACTTATCCCGGCGCGACGGTGCCATTTGGTTTCGTGCAGGTCAGTCCCGATACGCGAACGAAAGGCTGGGACGGCTGTTCCGGTTATCATTACACCGATTCGACGATTGAAGGCTTCAGCCACACACATTTATCGGGAACCGGCGGAGCCGATCTCGGCGACATCTTGTTTTTGCCGATGACAGGAGAACTCAATGGCTCAAGCAACTACCAGCCGATTGATTCCGAACGCTTCAAATCCAAATTTTCGCACGACCAGGAATACGCCGAACCGGGTTATTACCGCGTTATGTTGGACACCTACGGCATTCGTGCCGAACTTACCGCGACCGCGCACGCGGCCATGCATCGTTACATATTTCCCGCGTCCGCCCAGAGCCACATCCTGATTGATTTGGTTCATGGAATTGGCAGTCACCCGACCGATGCGGAGTTAAAGGTCGAGGGTACCAATGTCATTACCGGTTGGCGGCGCGTCGACGGGTGGGCGAAGGGACGAATGCTTTTTTTTGTTGCCGAGTGTTCCCGGCCGTTTAAAAGCTGCGGTTTCGAAGGGGAGGGGAAACCGCTGGCGGACAACGAAACCGATGCTCACGGAAAAAATCTGCGCGCTCACCTGGATTTTGAAACTTCGCAAGGCGAGCAGATCGTGTTGCGCATCGGTTTTTCCCCTACGAGCGTGGCGGAAGCCCGGAAGAACCTGGCTGCGGAAATCTCTTCGTGGGATTTCGATGCCGTCCGTGACTCGGCCCGGAGCGCATGGAACGAAAACCTCTCACGCATTCGAATCGAGTCCCCGGACCCGGACGTGCGGCGAGTATTTTATACAGCGCTCTATCACGCCATGGTGTCGCCGACGTTATACAATGACGCGGACGGCAATTACCGCGGCGCGGATAATCAGGATCACGCAGGGAAATTCCAGAACTACTCCACATTCTCGTGCTGGGATACTTTTCGCGCGGAAGCCCCTTTGCTGACCCTGGCCGAGCCCGAGCGAATCGACGACTTCATCCAATGCATGCTCGCCTTCTACCAACAATCGCCCGACCACGGGCTGCCCATTTGGCCGCTGGCCAACTGCGAAACGCACATGATGATTGGCATTCACTCCATTCCGATGATTTATGATGCCTACGAAAAAGGGTTTCGCGGTTTTGACGCGCATCTCGCCTTGCAGGCCATGCGCGAATCGATCATGGGACATCAAAAGCGCCAGGACGAATACAACAAGCTCGGCTGGATTCCATGGGTGAAAGGGAAGGGTTCGTCGACATCGCAGACGCTCGAGTTGAGTTACGACGACTGGTGCATTGGGCAGATGGCCAAAGCGCTGGGGGATACCAATAATTACGAGTTGTTCTCAGCTCGCGCGCAGAATTACACGAATGTCTGGGACCCCACCACTCGCTTTTTCCGGTCCAAAAATGCGGATGGAACTTACAATCCGGATTTTGATCCGAAGGAGGTCGCTTTTCGCGCCGACGTGGCCGACGGTTATTTTACCGAAGCAAACGCCTGGCAGTACATGTTCGCCGTGCAACAGGACGTGCCTGGCATGATTCAGCTTTACGGCGGGAACGAAGCCTTTGTTAAGAAGCTGGACGAGCTTTTTAATCAGGACTCGGACATGGTCCATTGGCGCGTGGATGTGAGCGGCTTGATTGGCCAGTACGCGCATGGCAACGAACCGTGTCATCACATCGCATATTTGTACGCGATGGCGGGAGCGCCGTGGAAAACCCAGCAGCGCGTGCGCGAGATTCAGTTGACGCAATACAACAACACGCCCGACGGCATTTGCGGCAACGACGATTGCGGCCAGATTTCCGCATGGTACGTGTGGAGCGCTCTCGGGCTTTACCCGGTGAATCCGGCGGATGGCGTTTACGTCATCGGCAGCCCGCTGGTCGAAAAAGCGGTGATTCGTCTCGATTCGAAATATTACCCGGGCGGCACCTTCACAATCGTGGCGCACAATGCCTCGCGGCAGAATTGTTACGTGCAATCGGCGCGTCTCAACGGGCAACCGTTGCGGCACCCGTGGATTACGCACGCGGAAATTGCCGCCGGCGGAACGCTGGAATTGGAGATGAACCTCCTTCCGAACAAAACCTTGTGGGCTGGCGTTCCCGTGATGAGTTCCAACCTATGACCTCGCCCACGGGAATGGGTTTGAATCAACCTGGGTAGCCTGTGTAAAATAGGACTCGTGCCGCAAATACTAAAAACCGCCTCGACGGAAAAATTATGCGGAGCTATGAGAATTGCAACCATCACCGGACTTGTCGCAGCTTCCATCTTTCTGACAGGTTGTGGCAAAAGCAACTCACCAAGCAGTTCTGCTTCGCCTGCAGAAGCGCCGACAAACGGAGCATCCGTCAGCGAACCGATTGATGCCACGCCGGCACCGGCACCGGCGACTGCTTTTTCTTCATCGCCGGTTACGCAGCCGATATTGACGGCGTGGCAGGAGGGTGACAAAGCGAACGCAATTGGCCTTTTTCTTAGGGCAGACTGGAATGCTCGTCCAATCTTTGCGCCGGGCATGGCATTAAGTCTGAGCGAAGACCAGTTCAAGGTGCTTCCCGATGCCGATCGCGAAATAAAATACAAAGAGTTGATGGCACAGCTCGATTTATTAAAGCAGTTGGTTGGTGCGGTGGCGCAAGCCGGGCGGGACGCCGCCGCGAATGGGGATGCGGCTCAAGCCCGAAAGTGTTTCGTCTCGTTAAAGCAATTTGGCGTGGCTCTGGATAGTCCGGAGCAGATGGGGCCTGTCCGGGTAGTCGGACAGGTTTCCAGGAACATGGCTGATACTGAAATGGCCAAGGTTGGAAAATAATTCGCGGCGTCCGTTTTTCATTTTGGAGTGGGCTGGCACATGCGCCGCTGTTATGTCCATCGGCAATTACTGAAGGAATATCATCAAAAAGGAGCGTTCTGAGTTCCATAGGTACCTATGAATTGCCAGCGGGCAGTATTGCCTTATAAGGTAGGGGCATGCACCCCGAGAGCCCAGCGGCCAAGCTGCCGCGCGCACTCTATGGCCATCGGCGGCCGGAGCCGATCGGTGAACATTCTCGCGCCGGGTTCACCTTGATCGAATTGCTGGTGGTCATCGCCATTATCGCGATTTTAGCGGCCATGCTGCTGCCTGCGCTCGCGCGCGCCAAGGAAAAGGGAAGGATGATTGTCTGCGTCAGCAACCTCAGGCAGATGTCGCTGGCGTGGACAATGTATCCTGGGGACAACAATGACCGGCTGCCCCCGAATCACGACGGCCACGTGACGATGGATGCCGCCGGCAATTGGAGTCCCGCACCCAATTGGATAGCTGGCTGGCTGAATTTCACTCCGGACAATCCGGACAACACAAACACGATTTATTTAAAAAACGGCCTGCTGGCGGCCTATTGCAACAAACAAACCGCTATTTACAAGTGTCCCTCGGAGAAATACACATGCCTGGAAGGCGGCCAGAACATGGACCGGGTGCGCAGCATTTCAATGAATGCCTTCATTGAAGGCTTTGCCTACAACAACCCTTCAGACGGGGAGGGCTACAGCTATCCGCTGGGGCAATCTCATTGGTATCATGCCGGCAACACGGCGATTTATCGTGCGTTCAATAAAAGTTCAGACATCACGGTCATTGCTCCCACCGATTTGTTTGTGTTCGCGGAAGAGCACCCGGACAGCATCAACGACGGCTGGATGAATGTCATCGCCGCGCAGCAACCTCACTGGGAGGATTTGCCCGGGAGCTTTCACGGCAAAGGATCGGTTTTTTCTTTCGCGGATGGACATGCTGCGTATCACAAATGGATGGTGCCTGGTTATACCTGCGCTGCAGTCACCATGGCGGCCAACCCCATCAATACCTGGGCGCCGGGCAGTTCGGAGGACGATTATATATGGGCGGC
>DASXHY010000484.1:0-2890 GCA_036488095.1 Verrucomicrobiia bacterium
GTTCTATAACCCGCGGCGGCTCCACAGTGCCCTGGGTTATCAATCCCCTGTGGACTTTGAACTGGAGTTATTGAATGCCAAACCTTAAATCACTTCTGTCCACCAAAACGGGGCAACCTCAACGGGCGTCTCGCCCGTGCGATTCGAAACTCACGAGCGAGACGCCCGTGCCACTAATTTCAAACACTCGGGAGCATTTTTCCCAACCCTCCGTCCAATGGCGTATGAAACGGTGGATTTTATTCTCAATCTTGCTCACGTTACTCGTGCCTTTATTTGCCCACGCCGATGGGATGATCATCATCGAGCCCGGCCCGCCGGAACGGCCCATCCCCTGGCCGCGGCCGCCGCATCACCATATTTTTGCCCCGCTGGAAGTGGCATTTCACCATGTGACCGTCAAAATCGATGGTCAAATCGCCACCACCACCGTCGAGCAGGAATTTTACAACCCCAATCCCCGGCGGCTGGAAGGGACCTATCTTTTTCCGCTCCCGAAGGATTCGCACATCGATAAGTTCACGATGGATATCGACGGCAAACAGATGGAGGCCGAATTACTTCCCGCCGACAAGGCCCGCCGCATTTACGAGGACATCGTCCGCCGGATGCGCGACCCGGCGCTCCTGGAATACGCCGGGCGGGACGTCTTCCGGGTCCGCGTGTATCCCATCGAGCCGCATAGCAGCAAGCGCATCACGCTCTCCTACACGCAGGTGCTCAAAGCCGATTCCGGTTTGATCAATTATACCTATCCGCTGAACACGGAAAAATTCTCCGCCAAACCGATCGCAAGTGTGAGCATCAAAGTGGAATTGCAAACCGAGCGCCCGCTGAAAACAATTTATTGCCCCAGCCATTCAGTCGAAATCAAGCGTGATGGCTCGAAGCGCGCCACGATTGGTTACGAGGCAAGCGACGTCACACCAGACACCGATTTCTCGCTTTATTTCGCGCCGGAAAAAGAAGAAGTCGGCGTAAACCTGCTGACTTTTAAAAACGGCGATGACGACGGTTATTTCCTGCTGCTCGCTTCTCCTGGCATGGACGCCAATGAAAAAGTATTGCCGAAAGACGTGGCGTTCGTGCTGGATACGTCCGGCTCGATGGCCGGAAAAAAATTGCAGCAGGCGAAGAAAGCCTTGCAGTTTTGCATCGAGAATCTCAACGACGATGACCGGTTCGAAATCATCCGCTTCTCGACCGAGGTGGAACCGCTCTTCGACAAACTGGTCGAAGCGACGCGGTCGAATCGCGATAAGGCGAATGATTTCGTAAAGAACCTGAAACCCATCGGTGCCACGGCCATTGATGACGCCTTGAAGAAAGCGTTGTCGCTCCAAACGGAGCGCGAAGGCCGGCCGTTCGTGGTGGTTTTTCTCACCGACGGCCAGCCTACCATCGGAGTTACGAGCCCCGACGCAATTGTTGCCCACGTGAAAGACAGAAGCTCAGGCACGCGGATTTTTTCCTTCGGCATCGGCACGGATGTGAACACGCACCTGCTCGACCGCATCGCGGAAGAGACGCGCGCGTTCAACCAATACGTGCTGCCTGAGGAGGATTTGGAACTGAAAGTCTCCAGCTTCTTTTCAAAAATCAAGGAGCCGGTGCTGACCGATCCCGAACTGAAATTCACCGGAGACGTTCGCGCAACGAAGCTGTATCCCTCGCCGCTGCCGGATTTATTTCGCGGCGAACAATTGGTGGTGGTGGGGCGTTATTCCGGGCACGGCGGCTCGGCGGCTGCCATCAAGGGCACGGTGAATGGGCAGGCGCGGCAATTCAGCGAGGACGTGAATTTTCCTGAAGAATCTTCCGCGAACGATTTTATTCCCAAGCTTTGGGCCACGCGGCGCGTCGGTTATTTGCTCGATGAAATCCGTTTGCATGGCGAGAACGCCGAGTTGCGCGACGAAGTCACCGAACTGGCGCGCAAATACGGCATCGTGACGCCTTACACGGCCTATCTGATCGTGGAAGACGAGGCGCAGCGGCGCGTGCCGCTGGCGATGCAATCGTTGCCGCAATTGAGCGAAGACCGCAGCGCGACGGTATTCGCGAAACAAAATTGGGACGCGTTCAAAAACGAAAGCGACGGCGAGAAGGCGCTGGCGGGAGCGCGCTTTGGCCAGACGCTGAAATCGGCCAATGGTGGTTTTGCCGGCGGTGCGCCCGCGGCTGCGGACGCTAATCGCGCGCTCGGAATTTCCGGGAGCGTGCCTCCGCTTTCGTCCGCCGCGCCGTCAGCCCAGTCGAACGTCCGCCTCGCGCAATACTCGAACGAGGGCCAGGGCCGATTCGTGGCCGGTAGAAACGCGTTTCAAAATGGCAACCAATGGATCGATTCGCTGGCGCAAAAACAATCGAACGCCAAACACGTGCGGATTCAATTCAACTCGACCGAATATTTCGCGCTGGCCGCCAAGGAACCCCAGGCGCTGCCGTGGCTCGCGCTCGGGCCGAACGTGCAGTTTGTCCTCAACGGCGCGGTTTATGAGATATATGAGTAGAACCGGAGCGCCGGCGTCTCGCCGGCTTTTTCATGGGAGCGATAGCGTCTGGCCGGCGGGACGCCGGCGCTCCTCTCTAACCGTTCAAAACTTTTTGCAATTGCCAGAGAATTTCTTTGGACAAATCCTTTGACGCCTTCAAACTGGTGGACTAGAAATTGATTCCACTCGAAAACAGAATAAGAAATTATGAATGGAACAGGCGCTTCAAAAAATGTGTTGGGTCCGGATGTCGAAATCAAAGGCAACCTCAAGTTTACCGGCGAATTGACGTTTGATGGCAAAATCGACGGCGAGATCCAAACCGACGGCGTGCTGAATCTCGGCGACGGCGCCGTCGTCAACGGCAACATCAATGCGCAGAACGTCGTCGTCCG
>DASXHY010000529.1:0-6527 GCA_036488095.1 Verrucomicrobiia bacterium
CCATTTTCATTGCCGCTGTTAAAATGCCCACCATGAAGGCCAGACTTCGTTTGACCGGCGTTAGCAGAGCGCGGGGCGTTTGGTTGGGATTGGCGCTGTTACTGGTCGTCGCCGCGTTTTCCCTGCGAGCGGACGAAGTCACGAATGCGGTGGAAGTCCAGGCGGTTCGTGTGAGCGGAAAATCATTGCCTTTCCGCGGCAAGGACAGCGTCAGTCTTGGCTCGACGCCGGAAAACATCGACTTCCATTTCGGAGCCGTCACGAATGCCGGCAAGCCGCCGCTCCGGATGCGTTACATGCTGGACGAGTTTGAGCACACCTGGCACGAACCCAGCAGTGAGATGTCGTTCAACGTGCGGTTCTATAACGCTGCGGGCGACCAGATCAGCCAGAATATGTATCGCGTCGTTGGCGAGAGCACCGGCTGGACCGGTTCGTTGCGAACTTCATCGCTGACGCATCGCCGCGAAACGCTGGTTGTGCCGCCGCAAGCGACGCGATTATTGATCGTGATTTCCTCGGCCGGCCCGCCGGACAGTGTCGGGATTTTCGTGGTGGCCAATTTGGTGGTGTCAAAATCCGACGGCAAGCTGGGCAACATCGTGCTGCTGCAATCGCCGTTCGAGAACGATCATGGCGAGCGCACGAATGACGACTTGCCCGCCGATTGGATACACGATGGCACGCGGCCCAGCATGGCCAAGGTCGTGAAATTCGGACAGGACCCGCAGACGAGGGCATTTGCCATCGTGGATACGGACCAAACCAGCCATGGCGAATGGCATAATCTTTTGGAGTCGGCGCCCGCAGTGACGCCCGGCGACAGCCTGGTCGTGGAATGGAATGAAATGTACAGCATCGGTTCCGGCAATGTGCGCGACGCGTTTTATGCCGCGCTGCCCGCGAACCATTATACATTTCGCGTGCGCGGCATGGATGTCATGGGCACGTTGACGGGCGGGGAGGCGTCGATAAATATTTTTGTTCCGGAACCTTTCTGGAAAACACCGTGGTTTTGGGGTGCGGCGCTGGTGGCGATCGTGGCGATGATCATGGGCGCGAGCCGTTATTTCGTCTGGCAACGGATGCGTCGTGAAGTGGCGCGCCTGAAACAGCAGCGCGCGTTGGAACAGGAACGTTTGCGGATCGCGCACGACATTCATGACGATCTCGGCGCGCGCGTCACGCAGATTTCCCTGTTAAGCGCCATGGCGCAGGACAACCCCACTTTTCCCGAGAAGGCGCGCGCTGATTTTGATAAGGTCTCCAAAATGTCGCGCGAACTCGTGTCGGCGCTTTACGAAACGGTCTGGGCGGTCAATCCGGAGAATGATAATCTCGAGGCGTTGGGAAACTACGTCTGCCAGATGGTCAAGCAATTGTGCGAGCAGACGCCGTTGCGTTGCCGTTTTCATGTGATGGATTTGCCGCCGGAAGTTCAGGTCTCGAGCCAGACGCGCCATAACATCAGCATGGCCGTGAAGGAAGCGGTGCATAATATCATCAAGCACGCGAAGGCTTCGGAAGTGACGATTCGAATGGTGTTCGCCAACGGGTCGCTGGATGTTACCGTCCATGACGACGGCGCCGGGTTCCAGCCGGTGGAAAGCATTTCCGGCCACGGTTTATCGAATATGAGACAGCGCCTGCAAAACATCGGCGGCACTTGCGTGGTTGAAAGCCAGCCTGGCCGGGGCACGATCGTGCGCTTGCGATTGCGAGTCGTCGCGCCCGTTGCGCATAAATGAATGCGGACGGAGCTATTTAATTTAATAGTTGTATGATTGTATGAAAAAATCAGTCGTCATTGTCGAAGACGACCGGGGATTGAGAGAGCAGCTCATTCAAATCCTTGAATCGGCGTCGGACATAAAATGTCTGGGCGCATTCACCTCCGCGGAGCAGGCGCTGCCGCAGATTTTGGAAAAAAATCCCGACGTGGTGCTGATGGACATCAAGCTGCCGAACATGTCGGGCATTCAATGCGTCGCCGAGATCAAGAAAGTTTCGCCTGCGATGCAGATCATCATGGTCACGGTTTATGAGGACAGCGAACGCATTTTTCGCGCGTTGAAAGCCGGGGCGAACGGTTATCTGGTCAAGTCCAGCCCGCCGGAGCAGTTGCTGGCGGCGATTCGCGACGCTTACACGGGAGGCGCGCCGATGTCCAGCCACATTGCCAGCAAGGTGGTGAAGCATTTTCATCTGGTTGGCAATTCGCCGCGCGAAGCGGAGAATCTTTCGCCGCGCGAGCGCGAAGTGCTGGAATTGCTGGCGCAGGGTTTTATTTACAAGGAGATCAGCGATCAACTCAGCATCAGCACCGAAACCGTGCGGACGTATGTGAAAAACATCTGCCTGAAGATGCACGTGCGCAGCCGTGTGGAGGCCGTGGCGAAACACCGCTCGGAGTATTATTGAAATTTGAGCCGACTCACGTCGGCTGCTACGCTTCTAGAAAAATCGCGGCGGAATAACTTACTTCAAAGTAAACTTCGCGGATAAATTTGCGGAGGAATCGCTGCCCACGGTCACCGTGTATTCGCCAGGTTCCACGCGCCATTGCTGATTGATGTCCCAAACGGCAAGGTCGGATTGTTTCAGATGAAACGTGATTTTCTTCGATTCGCCGGGGTGCAAATGGACGCGCAAAAATCCTTTCAACGCCTTGATCGGCGTCGCCACGCTGGCGAATTCCTGGCGAACGTACAATTGCGCCACTTCATCGCCTTCGCGTTTGCCCGCGTTCGTGAGCACGCAGGAAACTAAGACGTCCTCGTCGCTGTGGACCGGCGGAGCGGTGACCATGAGGCCGCCATATTTAAAAGTGGTGTAGCTCAACCCATGGCCGAAGACAAAGAGCGGCGAACTGTCTCCCTCGATATAGGAATTATTTTTGGAGGGAAAATGGTTATAAAAAACGGGCAATTGGCCGACGCTGCGCGGGAACGTAATCGGCAAACGGCCCGCCGGATTGTTATCGCCGAAAAGTGTTTCCGCAATGGCGCGTCCGCCAAATTCGCCGGCATACCAGGTTTCGAGGATTGCCGGAACGTGATTCGCCGCCCACGAAATCGTCAGCGGCCGGCCATTTTGCAACACCAGCACGACCGGTTTGCCAACACCAACAATTGCTTCCAAAAGTTCCTCTTGCTTGCCCGGAAGATTCAGGTCGGAGCGATCAAAACCTTCACCGGAAATTTTTGTCCACTCGCCTAATCCGAGAATCACCACGTCCGCTTTTCCGGCGAGGTCGACGGCTTTCTCGATTTCTTCACCATCGGAAAACATCACTTCTGAGTTCGTGGAAACCAATTGCTTGATTTGCTCGAACATGCCTTGTTCCGAACTTTCCTTCGCGGCTTCGGTGTAATCGCCAATCCGGGCAAGGTTCGCGTTCGGGCCGATGACCGCGATGCGTTGTAGATCTTTTTTCAGCGGCAAAAGGTCGCCGTCGTTTTTAAGCAGGCACATGGTTTGGCGCGCCGATTCCAGGGCCAATTCTGCCTGGGCCTGCGAATGGCGAACCGTTGCATCCAGATTTTCATCCACGAACGGATGATCGAACAGGCCCAGCATGAATTTGACCCGCAGAATTCGCGCGACGGCGTGATTCAACGTCTCCGTGGAAACCGTCCCGTCTTTCACTCCGTTGATGATGGCGTTTTCAAAAGTAGCGTGATCAAAATCGTAGAACTGCATGTCCACGCCGGAGTTCAGCGCCAGCACGACAGCGCTCGCGGGTGAATCCGCGACGTGATGCGTGTCATAAAGGCGGCGAATTGCGCCGAGGTCGGACAAAACAAATCCCTGAAAATCCCATTCGTCGCGCAGAACTTTGTTCAACAGCCAGGGATTCGCCGTGCAGGGAATGCCGTCGATATCATGATACGCCGCCATGATGCCCATGGCTTTTCCTTCGCGAACGGCCGGCTCAAAAGATTTCAACATGATCGAACGCACTTCGCGTTCGCCGGCGTGAACCGGCGCGGTGTTGAGCCCGCCTTCCGGACTGCCGTGGCCGGCAAAATGTTTCGGCTCGGCAATGACCGTGTGATCCGTATCGAGCGACTCGCCTTGCATTCCTTGCACATAAGCGAGGCCGAGCTGGCCCGTGAGATATGGGTCCTCGCCGAAATCCTCCTCCACGCGGCCCCAACGCGGGTCGCGCGCGACGTCGAGCACCGGGCCGAGAATCATGTCCACGCCGTTGGCGCGCGCTTGCGCGGCGATGGCTGCGCCCGTTCGCCGCGCGAGATCGGGATTCCAGGTCGTCGCGAGAGCGATGCTTTGCGGAAAAACGATCTCGTTGTAATCCATGTAACCGTGCAGTCCTTCTTCGATGAACAACGCGGGGATGCCGAGGCGATTGGATTTGATGACCCATTCCTGGATGCGATTGGAAAGCTTCGCGCGCGGATAAAGATCGTGAATGGAACCGACGCCAAGATGCCCTACCGATTTTTCCGCAAATTGCGGATCGAAAATCACGTCCGGTTTTGCGTGCGTGTGATGGTCCGCGGTCGGGTTGGTGTTCTTGTCCAATAGATCCTCGGAACCGAGATACATATCGAGTTGCCGCGCTTTTTCCTCGACGGTCATGCGCCCGAGCAAGTCTGCGACACGCGTCTCCACGGCGAGATGGGGGTTTTTGTAGGGCGGCGGGTCTTGCGCCGGCAGCGATTGGATTCCGGCCAAGAGTGCCGCAGCGATTGCAATTAGGCTTAAAAAAGAGGCTCTTCGTTGTTTTCGATGGAATGATCGCGGGCCGCAGGCCGGGAATTGCTCTGGAAGAGCAAGGGAAATTAGCCGGGGGCAAGCGAACAGCGCCGCCCCCGGAAACGGAGCATCAAAACTGATGCGCCCCAGCGGGGCGCTGGAAAGCGGGATTTCATAGGAATTCCAGCGCCCTTTCAGGGCGCGCAGATTTTCTGGCGGTTGACCGGGGGCGGCAACCGCTGGCGCGGTCTTGCCCCCGGCTAATTTCCAAAGTCCCTCCGGGACAAATTCGATACGGCACCATTGAGAGCTTCTATTCCACCGAAAATAGCGAGGAACCAAAAAAGGCGGATGGTTTTTAGTGGGGAAAAGATTGGTCATGTATTCAGCCTGTAGCGTGTAATGCCAATTCATTTTGGAGTAAGTCCCCTATTTAGGGGATGGTGTATGAAGCCTGCTCCAGTAGGCTTTTTTGCGACCATCTAAACGGAACGAATTATAAGCCATGCGGTCGCATTTTGCTCAACTATTCCCACAAGCTGTTGCCCGCCGACTCCGTATTCCCGCTGTTCTGGACGGGGAATTGGAAAGTTCCCCGAATCCCGCCACGGGCGGGACTGGAAAGCCTGCGCTACATACTCTTGCCCGAATGACGTGTGCGGTCCTGGCTGGAATGATGTTTTTTTGTGCGGGCGAAAAGGCCGGGGCTACTGTGGGCGCGACGACTCCTTTTACCAGCTTCGAGGGCGAGTCTGGGTTGCTGGGCGGCGGAGCCACGATTGTTTCCCTGACGTCTGCGCCG
This sequence comes from Verrucomicrobiia bacterium, assembly GCA_036488095.1. Classification (GTDB taxonomy): domain Bacteria; phylum Verrucomicrobiota; class Verrucomicrobiia; order Limisphaerales; family DASXHY01; genus DASXHY01. Next base: position 5,522 of record DASXHY010000529.1, read on the forward strand.
ACAACTCCGTATTCGAGTGCGGTCCTGGAGGCGTCCGGCCATGCGTATGTTCAGTTGAATGGCGTTGGGCAATTCGTGACGTGGACAAATACCACGGGTGGAAATCTGACGGCCATCAATCTTCGTTCGTGCATCCCGGACGCGCCGGCCGGCGGCGGAATTACGAACTCAATTGATTTATACGTGAACGGAATTTTCCGCCAGGCGCTCAGCGTCAACTCGGCGCAAAATTATTGTTACGAGGGGACCAATTACAACGGCCAGGCCGACAAAAATCCCGCCGATGGCAATCCGCGCGGTTTCTGGAACGACACTCACGGCTTTATCACGAACACACCGGTCGCGCCGGGCGACACGATTACGCTCCAGGAAGATCCGACGAACACGGCGGCGTTTTATTATATCGACGTGGTTGATTTGGAGAACCCGCCCGCACCTTTGGCGCAGCCGGCCAATTCCCTTTCCATTCTCAGCTATGGCGCGGTGTCGAACAACGTTTCGGTGGACAATACGGCGGCCATCAACAATTGCTTTGCCGCCGCCCAATCGCAGGGGAAAAGCGCTTGGATACCGCCCGGCACCTATTATTTCAGCGCCATCAACGGCGGGCTTCACGCCTCCGGCATAAAAATCCAGGGAGCGGGGCCGTGGTACAGCACGCTCTACCGCGTCACGCCGAGCAACAATTCCCAGGGCGTGAATAATATCATCACGACGACGTCGAGCACGTTGCAAAATGTGGCGCTCGATTGCAACGGCTCGAACCGTGCGGGCAACAACAACAACGGCGCGATCAATTTCAGCGGCAACAATTGGCTGGTGGATAATGTCTGGATCCAGCACGTGACTTCCGCGTTTTGGTGCGCGGGCGTCGGCGGGACGGCGCAAAATTGCCGCGTGTTGAGCGTTTGGTCCGACGGCGGCAATTTCAACAATGTGCAAAGCGCCAACGGCATCGGCATGAACCTGACCTACTCGAACAATTTTGTGCGCGGGACAGGCGACG
>DASXHY010000539.1:0-2729 GCA_036488095.1 Verrucomicrobiia bacterium
CAGGAGTGGTGCTCCAGCCAAATGGTGAACCGGCGGCCAATGCCTCCGTGCTGCTCTGCACGTCGCGCGCCGGGGTCACAATGGACGGCCCGGCTCATGTTCAAAAGCAAGTCAATACGACGCCCTACCAGGCGCAAACAGACAGCAGTGGGAAATTCAGTCTGGCTGCCGCGACTGATCCGCAAGGGCTGATTATCATTCATGATCAGGGTTATGCGGAGATTCCAGCGGCGGAGTCGGCCAACATCGGGAATATCACACTTCAGCCCTGGGGCAAGGTGAAGGGGCGGCTGATGCGTGGTTCACAGCCCGCCGCGAACGAGCAGATTGCGATTCACAACCAGGTCATTCACTACACCGATTCAGGCTGCAACTTTGGATATCTCACCTTTAACCTCGAAACCACCACAGATGCCGACGGCGATTTTTCTTTCGACAAGGTGCCGCCGGGGTCATGCACCGTCATGCACGAACAAGGGTCAGCCGGAGCCGGGTTTTCGTCAGATAACACGACGGTGAACGTCACCGCCGGCGCAGTCACGGAAGTAACGCTCGGCGGCACAGGCCGGATGATTCTCGGGAAAGCCGTTTTGCCAGTGACCGCCGGTTTCGTTGACTGGCAAAAAGTGGTGGTTAGAATTCAGTCAAAGGGCGACAACCGGCCCAACTCTCGCCCGAAGCGCGAAGATTTTCCGACCTTTGACGCCTTTGTTACCGCGTCGGATGACTTTTTCCACAGTTACCAATATCAGAAACGTTTCGGAGCGTTTTGCGAACCCGACGGCTCGTTCCAGGTATTGGATGTGCCAGCCGGCACTTACGAATTAAAAATCGATGTGCGCGATTCCAAACAAAATTCAGCAGCACCGCATGATTTTACCGATCCCAACCCGTTGCTCGACTCGGTGGTTCGTGAGATCATTATCCCGGACGATAAAAGCACTGAGCCGGTAGACCTCGGAACGCTGGAATTGGTGCCGCAGCAGACGAACGTCTCCGCGCGGTAAGGATTTTTGCGGGTTAGAACGGGATCAGCTTTCGAAGTCTGGAATCCTGGGAAATCTGTTCCAGCGTCAACCGCGCTTTGCCACGCCAGTTGGGCCGCTCGCTGGAGGTGCCGGGCACATTTTGCGGACGCGTTTCCAGCCACAGATCTTCCATGTTCACCAGGACCATTTCCGACCGGCTCGCCCAAAGCCACGCCAGCAAGGCGCGCAATACATCCCGCGCGTGCGGCTTGCGGCTTTTCAAAAATCCCTCTCGCTTCAAGAATCCAATCAGAGCCGTCTTTAATTCTTCCCGGAATTTTTTCGAGCTTTTCATTTCGCTGGCCGACAGCAAACCCAACTGGACGCGGTCCGCCAGATCATCTCCGCGCCAATGTGCCGGAAAGGTCGGCGTGTCGTGGGTGTCGAGGCTGGCGACGGAAAGCGCCGGCGGCGGACGCAATGCCTCGTTCGGGTTTGGCCGCTCTTCGAATTGCGTCACATACATTTCGCGCAGCCGATGCCGCTCCATGCTTTGATTGACCGCGGGCGGAACGGTGCCGAGATTTTCCCCCACAAGCACGGTGCGACTGCGATGCGATTCAATGTTGAAAATCGCGTGGAGTTCCTCCGCCGGATAGTTCACGTAAGTCCCCTGCCCGGCTTCGACTCCGCGCGGCACCCAATAAAGCCGGTGCAAGCCCATCACGTGATCGATGCGCAACATGCCGGCGTGACGCATCTGGAAGCGCAGGTAGGCCAGCACATAACGATAGCCCGAATCGCGGATGCGCTGCGGGTGCAACGGCGCGAACCCCCAATCCTGGCCCCTGGAAAAAAACAAATCCGGCGGCGCGCCCGCGTTGGCGCCCATCGCAAAACTCTCGCGCTCGCGCCAGACATCGTAGCCGTCTGGATGCACGCCGAGCGGGAGATCGAGATAAAGCCTCACGCCTTTTTCTTCGCTGCGCCGCGCCAACCCGTCCATTTGCTCATGGGCGAGCCATTGGACGTACAAATGAAATCGTTTCGCTTGTTCATCGTAGTCGCCGGCGCGGAGCCGGCCGACGCGCATTCGTTGCGGCCAGTTGTGCCAGGACGTTTTTAATTTGTCGCAGACCGCGCGAAACGCGGCGTAATCATTCGCTTCCGGACGTTCGCGCAAAAATTGATTGAATTGCGCCCGGCGCGGCGTCGATTTCGAAAAAAAGTATCGGGCGAGAAGTTCCAGGACCTTTCGTCGCGCGGCCCATTGCGCGCGGTAATCAATCATCTCGCTCCGGCGGAAGGCGCGCAGATTTTCTTGAAATGACTTTGAGCGAACCAATGCCTGCGCTTCACGGCACACCGCAAATTCCGGCACGCGCTCGATATCGAGGTAAAATTCGTTCCAAAACCGGCGGCTGACCGGCGAGTAGGGGCTTGGCTCGCAAACGGGTTGATCCAAAAACGCCGCCAGCAACGGCAGCGTGCCCGCCACCCGTCCGCCTTGCGAACCGAGCCAGGCTGAGAATCGCTCCCAATCGGAAAAATTCCCGGCGCCCCAACTGAGTTTCGAGTGCGCGGCGTACATTGGCAGGAAAGCGCCCCAACGTTTGCGCGCGCCGGGCTCGGCGTAGCTGTGAATTGGCGCGGAGAGGATGAGCGTCCGGTAGTTTTTGTCACCCGCCGAGATTTCCAAATTGTGATAGCCGAAGGGCAATGGCGGTAGAACGAGTTCCATCGTCGCAAATCGCTCACCTT
>DASXHY010000567.1:0-4601 GCA_036488095.1 Verrucomicrobiia bacterium
AATCGGACTCATTTTATCTACCCCGTTTAACACCGGAGCTGGTAATTCGACTCGCACTATTGAAGCTTTTTAAATTTACGATAGAAGAATTATCCGAGCGTTGGCGCTTCCCTCGACTCGTCAATCGTAAATCGCAAATCGTAAATTGGAGGGGTTTTTTGTTTGTCTGACACTCGAAATGACATAGCATCCAGATTGAAAACCAAACCAACCCGATGACCACCGTTGCGATCGTGGAGGACAATCTCAGCATCCGCCACTCCCTCCAGGAATGGGTGGATGCCGCGCCGGGTTACCGCTGCGTTTGCACCTGCAAGGATGCCGAGACCGCCCTCAAAGAAGTGCCCCGCATCAAGCCGGATGTCGTCCTCATGGATATCCAATTACCCGGCGAATCGGGCATCGCCTGCACCGCGCGGCTCAAAGACATCATGCCCGATTTGCAGGTGATTGTGGTCACGGTTTATCGCGATCGCGATTTGTTGTTCCAGGCCTTGAAAGCCGGCGCTTCGGGATACCTTTTGAAACGCTCCACGCCCGAGGAGCTTTTGCGCGCCATTTTCGAGGTGCGTTCCGGCGGCGCACCCATGACCGGCGAAATCGCCCGCATGGTGGTGGAAACCTTTCGCAAGCCAAGCGCTGAACCGCTGGTGGAGCTTTCCCAACGTGAAATGGAGATTTTGGATTTAGTGGCCCAGGGCCTGACCAATAAGGCCATCGGCCCCAAGCTGAATATCAGTTACGACACCGTTCGCGCCCACCTTCGGAGGATCTATGAAAAACTGCACGTCCGCTGCCGTGCCGAAGCCGTGACCAGGTATTTGCAGAAGAATTGACAAGACGACGGTTCCGATTTATCTATTGCCAATCCACCTCGTCTTCCCACTCGGACGTTCATATTAGGCCATTCTGCCTATTGAAGCCTATAGCGAAGGGTGGGCACACTAAGTTGTTGGTTTTGACTCGACCGAAACGACGACAAAAAAGCCACTGCAATAAATTGTAACAAACGCCGATTCAACAACTTTGGCCAGAGTTTTATCTCCATGTTGTTGCGCAATAATCAGACTGCAACGGAATTACGTTGGGGCCATCATCCGGCTCCTTGCGGAAATATTTACCCCTAAAACTTATGAGCGATTCAAGCAAGTTCGGCGCACCCCTGCGGCCGGGAATACTGCGCGGAAATGTCAGTTCAACCGGCGCATTTACTTTAATTGAGTTGTTGGTTGTCATCGCCATCATCGCCATCCTGGCCGCCATGCTTTTGCCGGCGTTGGCCAAGGCCAAAAGCACCGCCCTGCAGGCCCAGTGCGCCAACAACGTGAAGCAAATCAACCTGGCTTCGCGCATGTACACCAGCGACTTTCAAGATTATTTGCCCGAACCAAACTGGAATCAGCCTTGGGTAGCGCGGGGCTGGCTTTACGATGCCCGGAACGGCTACGTTCCCCATTTGACCAGCGCGCCCTATAACACAAACCCGCAGTTGGCCTATCAAGGCGGTGTGCTTTTTGACTACCTGAAAACGATAGCGGTTTATCGTTGCCCGTCGGAAAGAACAAATGACCCGAGCCTCAGTTTCACGACGCGTTCGCAACAGTTGTCCTCCTATTTGATGAATGGAGCAGCCGACGGCTATGGCTTGCTTAATAACGGAACATCCTACAAATCCAACCAATTCCGGCAGGATTCCATTATTTTCTGGCAGGCCCTGGAAACCAACCCGGCGGATTTCAACGACGGCGCCAGCAGACCCGACGAAGGCATTACCAAGCTTCACGCGTTAGGCACGACGGTCGGCGTCATAGACGGCCATGTCGAATACATGAAGACGGTAAAGTTTTATCAGGAAGAGGCCATCACCGTCAAAAATCGCCTGTGGTGCAGTCCGGGTAGCGTCAACGGACACTGATCCTCGACTTGGAAGCATTTTAAACGTGAAAAAAAATCTCTCCGCACGTTGGGCCGGGTTGAGCGCAAGTTTGATTCTGGCGAGCGCATTGGTAGGTTGCCACCAAAAGACGGATGCAAAATCAGAACTGGACGCAGCCGCCCGCACGATACAGAAAGCGGAGCCGGCGCCGGCGCCAGCCTCACAACCTCAACCCAGCGCGCCGGCGGGAAGCCCAGCCCAACAGATGAATCGCGCGGTGGCAGCCTATAAGGGCGGCCAGGTTACGGAAGCCGTGGTCCAACTCCAAAAATTGCGGGCAACTCCGACATTAACACCCGAGCAACGCATGGCCCTGAATGATGCGATGGCGGCTGTGATGAGCGAGGTCTCGGCGCTTGCCGCCAAAGGCGACCCCCGAGCGGCCGAGGCGCTCCAACAGTACGAAAAGTTGCAGACTCAACGCCAATAAGCGGCGCGGGGGTGGTTCGTAGTTCCGCGTTTACTCGGTTCAGCGAAATGTTCAACTCCTACCGCGTAGACGCGGAACTACAAACAAGGCATGTCCGTGTCACTTATTAAGTGCAAAAATCGTTTTGAAGATGCTATTCTCCGCGCTGATGATTCGGCCGCTGCATTCGCAAATTTCCCATCGCAAATGGCGGATTTTGTTGCTCTTGCCGCTGCTGTTTTTAGGGGCTCATTTCGCGGTCGCCCAAATGACGGCGACGAATATCGCCTCGCTGCGGGAAGCCGCTGGATCGGGCGCTGGACGCATTTGCGCCTATACGCTGCAGGGGCAGGTTCTGGGTGTTGACCAAAACTCGGGCACGTTATTTTTTCAGGACGAATCCGGCGCGGAACCTTTGTTGCTCGATTTCCGTGATGCGAAGCCGCAGCCGGGGCAGAAACTCCGGCTGTGCGGCACAAACTATGTCGCGCGGGTAGACGCCTGTTTGAGCCTCGGCCGCGATCCGATCGTGGACACGGATAAACTGCACGCCGTCCTTGAAAGGTCCGCCACGATTTTCCTCCGCGCCGGACGGCATCCGATTGCGGTCAACTGGTTCAATTGGCGCGGGCCGGCTTCTTTAGGCGTCGGTTACTCCGGACCGAATTTGGCGAAACAACCGATTCCTGACAACGCGATGTGGCAAAGCGAGGCCTCTGCCGGCGACCCGGCGCGCGGGCACGGATTGAACTATCGTTGTTTCGAAGGAGACTGGGCCAGGCTGCCGGATTTTGAGCGGCTCACGCCGAAAAAAATCGGAGTGGCCACGAATTTCGACATCGCCGTGAGGACCCGCGCGGACAACGCGGGCGTGGAGTTCAAAAGTCTTCTGAATGTTGCCGAAGATGGTGATTATACGTTTTATCTAAGTTCGGACGATGGCGGGCGATTGTTCCTTTACTCCGAACCGCCGAGTTTGAGCGTTCTCGGAACCGCCACGCTTCCCGCGCCGCTGTCCCTCTCTGCCGGCCAGCCCTTGCCGGCCACGCGGCCATCGGTCTGGGCCGAGACGGAAGGCACCGTGACTTTTCTGAGCCGTTATCACGATGGCGTCGAACTCGAACTGGCGACGGGTGAAAACCGGATGCGGGTTCAACTGCTGAATACCCCGCCGGAGCTTCCCTGGTATCTGTTGCACGGACGGCTGCGCGTGCGTGGAATTTGCTCGGGCATTCACGATGCCAACGGACAAAAATACGCGGGCTCCATTATCGCCACGGATTGGCAGAGCGTGCGCATCCTGGAAGTAGCGCCCCAGGAATGGTCTGGTTTCAAAGACGCCACCCTCGGCGAACTCGCCAAAGCGACTCCCCCGCCCAGTGGCGAAACCGTCCACCTGTTGGGCCATGTGCGCCGTGTGGAAACAACCGGCCGGTTGCAGTTCGAAGATGATACCGGTGTCGCCTCGCTGGAGGCCCTGACCGCATCTTCCGCGGATCCCGGCATGGCCGTCGAGTTTCTGTGCCGGTGCGTCCGGGAAGGGACAAATATTTTTCTCAAAGAAGCCGTGAGCCGCGAATCGTCTAATGCCGGGCGCCGACTGCTGACCACGGCCTTGCAGGTCCAGCAACTCCGGCCTGAAGATGCCATGCGCGAATACCCCGTTGAAATTCAGGGCACGATCACTTCCGTCGCCCGCGGTTTTGACAGCTTCGTGATTCAGGACTTCACCCGGGCGGTTTACGTGGACGACCCTGAGCCGTCGCCGCAAACGGTGCTCCGCGTCGGCGATTACTGTAAAATAAAAGGCACCACTCGTTCCGGCGAATTTTCGCCGATTGTCTCCTTGCAGGAAATGACCGTGCTGGGGCAGGGCCGAGTTCCGCCGCCAATCGTTCCCACTCGCGACCAATTGCTCAGTGGCAGTCTCGATGCCCAGTATGTCGAATTGCAAGGCATGGTCACGGCCACGCAGGATTCATTTGTCACACTGCTGACCTCGGAGGGAATGCTCTATGTGGACATCGATCCTGCGCCGGGCGAACCGTGGGAAAAATTTCTCAACGCCGTCATTCGCGTGCGCGGCTGCTTTTTTGCGAATTGGGATCGGGAAACCCATCGCGTTGTGCTGGATCACCCGATCGTTCGCGTGGCGGCGGCGACCGTTTCGGTGGACGTGCCGGCGCCGGCCGATTTGTTTGAAGCCGAAAGTGTGGCGGCCCGGGACCTCATGCAGTTTGACGTCCGTTCGGATAC
>DASXHY010000009.1:0-6180 GCA_036488095.1 Verrucomicrobiia bacterium
GACGGCGTCGCGGAAATCCTTGCGTGAGGCGTGGGCGAAATTATCGAGGTGTTCGCCGCGCGGAGATTTGGCGGGCAGATAGCGGCCACTTTCGCTGCGGGGAAACTTTCCGCCGATGTAAAGCTTGTAGGTTTTGCGGACGTCCAGGCGAGGCATAGTTTTGGAAATTTACGATTTACGATTGGCGATTGACGAGCTGTTCGGCGACATAACGCCAGTGACGTATTTCATCCGGCAAAAATCGTAAATCGTAAATCGTAAATCGTAAATCGTAAATGCTATTAATGGGGTTGTCACCCTATGGGGCCGTGGCGTCGGGTTTAGGAGAATAATCGTGGTTGCCTGAGAAAGAACGTCCTTTGCATTATAATAATTTGGTTCGGATGCGCCTGGCTGAAAGTGTGTTGCGGCCAGCGGAAAAAGCGAGGCTTCGGGTCACGTCCGGCGTGGTGCGAACGAAAGGATTTATCTTTCCGCGCGCATGTTATAATGAATCTCCTGTGAAGCCGCTCATTCCCAAGTCCGTGCGGATGGTTGTGCTGGCAGCGGCATATTTTGCCGCGGGCAAACTCGGACAGCTTCTAACGAACGGTCATTCGAGTGTGTCGCCGATTTGGCCGGCATCCGGAGTGGCACTGGCGGCGCTGCTGGTTTGGGGAATTGAATTCTGGCCGGCAGTGTTGGTCGGCGCGTGCGTGGTGAACCTGACTGCGTCGTTGCCGGACGGCGCGAGCACCGGATTGCGCATCCTTCAGGCAATCGGGATTGCGGGCGGGAACACGTTGGAAGCGGTCATGGGCGCCTGGCTGGTGCATCATTTCGCGAGCGGGCCGAACGCATTTCTCCGGGTGAACGATGTTTTTCGTTATACTTTTCTGGCGGGTTTTTTGAGCACAATCGTCAGTGCGACTGTAGGCACGCTGACCCTGCTCGCCTGCGGTTTTTTGGGCGCGCAAACATATTTAACCGCATGGGTGACATGGTGGATGGGTGACATGGTGGGAGTGGCGCTGGTGGGACCGCTGATTTTGCTTTGGCGGACGAGGCCGAAGGAGCCTTTCGATGCCAATCGCACGCTCGAAGCGCTGGCGCTGCTGGGAGCGGTACTGGTGATTTCGGCGATTAACTTTTCGGACATATTTACGCTCGGTGAGAAACATTATCCGCTGGCGTTTTTGTTCATTCCTTTTCTGGTGTGGGCGGCATTGCGATTTGAATCGCGAGGCGCGATTGCCTTCGTGGCAATCATGGCGGGCCTTGCCATCAATGGAACGCGGCATGGCTACGGCGGTTTTGCGATCACGGACGAAAACAGTTCGCTCCTGATGCTGCAAACGTATATTTGCGTGGCCACGCTGACGGCGCTGGTGCTGGGCGCGGCGGTGGCGGAACGGAAGGCGGCGGAGGACCGGTTTCGCAAATTAAACCTGGAGCTGGAACATCACGTCCAGCAGCGGACGGCGCAGTTGGAGGGCACGAACAAGGAATTGGAGGCGTTTTGTTATTCGGTTTCGCACGATTTGCGGGCGCCGTTGCGGACGATTCGCGGTTTCAGCGAGGTATTGCTCGAGCAATACCGGCCGCAACTCGACGCGCGCGGGCAGGATTATCTGCGGCGAACTTGCGATGCGGGGTTGCAGATGGACAAGCTGATCGAAGATTTGCTGAAACTGTCGCGCCTGGGACGCAGCGAAGTCCAACACGCAGAAATCAACCTGAGCGCGATCGCGCAGCAGATTGCCGGCGACCTGGCAAAAACGGAGCCGGGCCGCCAGGTGCAAGTCGCGATTTCGCCCCATGTGGTGGCCTATGGCGATGAGCGGTTATTGCGGCTGGTCATCGATAATCTTTTGCGCAACGCGTGGAAATTCACGCGCAAGCAGCCGGAGGCGCGGATAGAGTTTGGCCGCAGCAATGGCGAGGGTTCGCCGTATTTCGTGCGGGACAACGGGGTCGGTTTTGACATGCAATACGCATCGAAATTGTTCGGCGTGTTCCAGCGCCTGCATTCGGCGGCGGAATTTGCCGGCACGGGCGTCGGCCTGGCCATCGTGCAGCGAGTCATCAACCGGCATGGTGGACGGGTTTGGGCGGATGCCAAAGTGAACTCGGGGGCTACGTTCTATTTTACCTTGCCATCGACGAAAGCAGCAAATTGAATTATTCCAAGACGTATGAACCGGAAGACTATTTTGTTGGTGGAAGATAATGCCAATGACGAATACCTCACATTGCGCGCGTTGAAGAAACATAACGTGGCCAACGATGTGGTGGTGGCGCGGGACGGCGTGGAGGCGCTGGATTATCTATTTGGCGCGGGCGCGCACGCCGGGCGCGATACGCGGGAAACGCCGCTGGTGGTGCTGTTGGATTTGAAATTGCCCCGGGTGGACGGCCTGGAGGTGTTGCGCCGGGTCCGTGACGACGAACGCACGCGACTGCTGCCGGTGGTAATTCTGACGTCGTCCAATGAGGAACGGGATGTTATCAATGGTTACAAGCTGGGAACCAACAGCTATGTACAGAAGCCGGTGGATTTTACGGCGTTCATGGACGCAGTGGGGCAGCTTGGGCTATATTGGCTCATGTTAAATCAACCGGTGCCGCCGCCAAAATGAATATCACGAGGCCATTGCGGGTTTTGCTGGTGGAAGATTCGGAAAACGACGCCGCCTTGCTGGAACTTGCTTTGCAACGCATGGGCTTCTCGACCCAATGCGAACGTGTGGAAACCGGGGAGGGCCTTACCGCGGCACTGGACCGCCAGGAGTGGGATGTGGTGATCGCGGATTATGTGATGCCGCAGTTTGACGGCCTGAGCGCGCTGGCACTCGTGAAGGAAAAAGGGCTCGACCTGCCGTTCATCATCGTGTCGGGACACATCACGGATGACACGGCCGTGGCGGCTATGAAAGCCGGGGCGCACGATTACGTGATGAAGGACAATCTGACGCGGCTGGGCCCGGCCGTGGAGCGCGAGTTGCGGGATGCGGAAGTGCGGCGCGCGCGGAAAATGACCGAGAAGAAGTTGTGGGAGGAACACGCGTTTCGGTCGGCGATTGAAAACTCGATTCCCTCCGGCATCGTGGTGCTGAATCTGGACGGCAAGCTGACATACGTGAATCCGGCTTTTTGCGAAATGGTGGGATGGAACGAGTCCGAGCTAATCGGCACGAAAGCGCCGTTCGCGTATTGGCCGGCGGATGAAGTTGAAACCATCACGGCGGCGATGGCCAAGGTCATTGAAGGAGAGGTGCCGGCAGATGGATTCGAGCTGCACTTTTGCCGGAGTTCGGACGAGCGGTTTGACGTGCTGGTGCTGGTGACGGCGTTGCGCGACAGCTTCGACAACGTGAGCGGCTGGCTGAGTTCGATCACGGATATCACCGAGCGCAAGAAAGCCGAAGCGGAATTGCGGCGTTCGCACGAGGAATTGGAACGACGCGTGCAGGAGCGCACGGCGGACCTTTCCACGGCCAACTCGCGGTTGAAATCGGAGATCGCCGAGCGCCGGCGGCTCGAGCATGAGTTGCTGGATATCACGGAAAAGGAACGCCGCCGGATCGGTTTGGATTTGCACGATGATCTTGGCCAAAAGCTGGCCGGGGTGGCGCTGATGGCCAAGGGCCTGCAATTGCGGCTGGCCAAACAGCGCGTGAGCGAATCCGCGGACGCGGGAAAGATCCACGAACTGCTCGAACAGGCGATGAGCCACGCCCGCGACCTGGCGCGCGACCTGGCCACGCTGGATTTCAGTGAAAACGATTTGCCGTCCGCGATTCAAAAATTGGCGGCGCACGCGAAGGAATCTTTTGGCATCGCGTGCCGGTTCCAGTCGGACGACGCCATTCCGCCGCTGGAGACCAACACCGTGAAGCAGCTTTATAAAATCGCGCAGGAAGCGCTGACCAACGCCATCAAGCACGGCAAAGCGAAGCAGGTCAGTATTCAGCTTGCGAACGGGGCGAGCAAATTGTCGCTGACCATCCGCAACACCGGCGCGCCGTTTCCGTCCGTGGTGGGGCGAAACGCGGGCATGGGATTGCGGATTATGAATTATCGGGCCAACCTGATTGGGGCGTCTTTGGAAATCAAACCGGGGGATCCGGAGGGCACGGTGGTGACGTGCCTGGTGCCGATTAAGAAGTAGTTAAACGAGTGACTGGTTAAATCGGTTAAATGAGGCGCGGCCCGTTCGGATTATCTTTGGCGACCGAGATTGCATCCCACGAACATTCCGAGTGCGACCGCCACGGCAACGAACGAATAGGGATGTTTCCTCACGAGGCGGTCGGTGGCTTTCGCCTGGGCGACGATTTCCAGTTTGATGCGCTGGCAGCGTGCTTTGAGGTTTTGCAGGCGGCGCGCGATATCCGTGCGCGGTTCGGCGAGGTCGACGCCGAGCGACTTGGCGAAATCGTCCGCGCCCTGAACGACTCTTTCGAGATCGTCCACCAGTTTTTCCAGCGAAGCTTCTTTTGAAATCAATTGTTTGAAATAGACTTCCATAAAATTCTTCTCGGTGCGAATCTCGCCCAGAAGCGGTGGAAAGTAAATGGGGTGTGCCCCGGCGGGAAGCTCCAAGCGTCCAAGAATCCAAGCTCCAGAGAAATCCCAAATTCTAAGCTCCAATACCGGTGTCAAACGTAATTCAGATTTGGAGCTTGATGCTTGGAGATTCTCTGGGGCTTGGATTCTTAAACGCTTGGAGCTTTTGTCTCGCGGAGCGATGCTCCGCGCTCCGATCGGTTTCGATCAGCGATCGAGGAATTTCAAAACCGCCTGGGTGCGGGATTGGACGTGGAGCTTTTCGTAGATTGTGTGCAGGTGCGCGCGCACGGTGCTCAGCGTGATGCCAAGGTGTTCGCCGATTTCCTTGTAGAGATAACCTTTGGCGAGCAGGGTGAGAATTTCGAGTTCGCGCTTCGTCAATTTTTCCATTTCGGAAGCGGGCTGTTTGATTTGTTGAAAATGGTTGACGACTTTGCGGGCGATTTGCATGGACATGGGCGCGCCGCCTGAATGGACCTGCTCGACGGCCTGAGCCAGTTCCGCCGGGTGCATGTTTTTGAGGAGGTAGCCGCTGGCCCCCGCCCGCAGCGAGGCAAAGATCAAATCGCTTTCTTCATAGGTCGTCAGCATCACGACAAACGATTGCGGCAGGCATTCTTTCAAACGCGCGACGCATTCAACGCCACTCATGCCAGGAAGATTGATGTCCATCAGGACCACTTTCGGCTGGCGGTTCGGAAGGTCGCGCACGGCTTCCTCGCCGCTGGCGTAGGCGCCCACGCAACGCAGGTTGGGCGCGCGGCCCAGCAACTCGACCAGACCCTCGCGCGTGCCGCGATTATCCTCGACGATGGCCACTGAAATAGGCGTGTTTGTTTCCAATCGGCTTCCAGTTTGTCGCAAACGGGCACTTTATACAATTGAACAAAGGTTGTAGACGGCCCTCGGACGGCGCGCCTCCGGAACGGGTTTTTACGCGAAAAGCCGATGAAATCACTTAATTACGCCAAGGCACGTCGAAAGTGATGGTAGTGCCGGCGCCGGAATGGCTTTCGATGGCAAAGGAACCGCCAATTTCGGCCATTCGCTGACGCATATTGCGCAATCCATCCGCCCAGGCGTCCTGCGGCGGGTTCTCAAAGCCCTGGCCATCGTCCGTGACAACGACGCGCAGTTTACCGTTTGAAACATCTACGGCGAGCTGCACTTGTTTGGCGCCGGCGTGCTTGACGATGTTGTTCAGCGCCTCTTTGACGGCGAGAAACAGATTATGGCGAATATCGGCGGGGACGTTCAGTTCCGGTGGGTGCTCGGGCAGATCGAGGCGGCAGCGGACGCCGGGCGCGCGGAGGAAATCAATCGTGAACTGGCCGAGGTAATCGACCAGGTGCGGCAGCGTGTCGTTGCGGGGATTGACGGCCCAAACGATTTCATCGAGGGACTTCATGACCTGGCGCGCGGTGGCGGAAATCTTGTCCACGTGTTCGCCGGCCTTCTTCGGCGCGGCCATGTCCTGGCGGGCCAGTTCGCTAAGCAGGGTGATCTGCGTGAGGTTGGCCCCGAGATCATCGTGGATGTCCTTGGCGATGCGGGCGCGTTCCTTGTGGAGGAGGGTTTGTTGTTCCAATTGGCGGACCTGGGTGCGCAGGCGCCGGAACGAGACGTAAC
>DASXHY010000016.1:0-5939 GCA_036488095.1 Verrucomicrobiia bacterium
CCATTTGATCCTTATTTCCGCCGGTCCATCCGTCGGAACCGAGGCCGCCGCTTTTTGCCGCGCCTCATAGATTGCCGCCCCACCGCCGACGGCAACCAGCACGGCGGTGCCAGTAATGATCGCCGTCTTCGCCTTTGCCCAGGCCATCACTTTCAATGCTCCTTTGATGAGGGTCAGGGTCGAGGCTGAAGCCGTCGCCCCTTTGGCCAATGCGCTGGCGGTCACGACCATTGCCAGCATCGCCGGCGCAGTTTGAATGGAGTTTGCAGAAATCGCTCCGGCCAGAGTCGCCGTTGTCGAAGCAATACCTTGCTTGTAAAAATAGCCGCGTAATTTCTCCATTGCCCGTTCGACCCGCTTGCGGACCGCCCACTCCTGAATTCCCAATGCCGCCGCAGTTTCCGCAACACTTTTGTTTTCAAAAAAGCGCAACGCGACCAGGGCTCGGTCAGGTTCGCTCAACCGCGACATCGCATCTTCCAACAGAGGCGCGAGTTGCCGCCAAAGGCCATCGATTTCCGAATCATTCAAAGTGGATTGCATGTAAGCCTCCTGTTCACGGGCTTGTTGCCTGGCTCGCGTTCGCAAAAGCTGGCGGGAAGTGAACCGCGTCGTTTCGTACAGCCAGCCGGTGAGATTGGTTCTGTGGCGCAGGCTCGTTGCTTTTTTGGCAAAAATCACAAAGACCGCCTGTGTGACATCCTGTGCGTCATGGGAATTACCGGTGGATCGCAGCGCAACGGAATAAACAAGATTGACGTGTCGATGAACCAATTCGGCAAAAGCCGTCTCGGAATTGCGGTCAAGGTATTCCCGCAATAAGGCGATGTCGTTCGTCTCGTCCATTCACTGATTATTGGCCGCTCAAATTAAAAGTTGGACATTTATTTTGAGAATCGAGGGGTGGCAAATTTCAGAGTGCCACGGGCTTTCATTTGACCTTCCCCGGCCGGACTGTTAAAACCCTGCGCGGTCGGCGGCGTCAATTACACATGAAAAAAGACGGTCCCAGATACGGGCGGATTTTGCTGAAGCTGAGCGGCGAGGCGCTGGGCGGCGAGGCGGGAGTGAGCATTTCCGCGACGGCAGTGCAAAGCATGGCGGAACAAATCCGCGAGGTGCGCGAGTTGGGCGTGCAGATCGTGATTGTCATCGGCGGCGGAAATATTTTTCGCGGTTTGACCGGCAGCGAACGCGGCATCGAGCGCGCGACCGGCGATTACATGGGCATGCTGGCGACCATCATCAATTCGCTGGCATTGCAGGACGCGCTGGAAAAACTCGGCGTGGCCACCCGCGTGCAGTCTGCAATCACGATGTCCCAGGTGGCCGAGCCCTTCATCCGGCGTCGCGCGGTGCGGCATTTGGAAAAGGGCAGGGTGGTCATTTTCGGCGGCGGCACAGGCAACCCATATTTTTCCACGGACACAGCCGCGGCGTTGCGCGCGAACGAAATCGGCGCGGAAGTGATTTTGAAAGCGACCAAAGTGGACGGTATTTACGATTCCGACCCGAAGAAAAATCCGGATGCCCAGCGGTATTCGCAAATCAGCTACCTGGAGGCATTGCAGAAGCAGCTCAAGGTGATGGATTCCACGGCGTTTTCGTTGTGCATGGACAACAAAATGCCGATCATCGTTTTTGATTTGTTCCGTGCGCACAATTTGAAGCGGGTGGTTTTGGGCGAACAAGTCGGCACGCTGGTTAGCTGACGGTCTATAAAAAAAGTAGAAGACGAGGTGACGAGTCTCAAATTTCCTCTCGTTGAGGGGTTTTTCACCAGTTGATTTTTCATCCAAAGCGGACGATGGGTTTACTATGTCGTTCGCATCGCGCCAGGATGCCGGACAAAAGCTTGGACGCCTGTTGCAGGATGAAGGCGTGGAGGTGGATGTTGTTGTCGGTTTGCCCCGGGGCGGCGTTGTCGTCGCGGCGGAAGTCGCTCATTTCTTACACCGTCCCCTGGAGGTATTGGTCGTGAGAAAAATTGGGCACCCATTGCATCGCGAATTCGCGGTGGGCGCGCTGGCGGAAAACGATGTCGTTCTGCTCGATGAACAAACGATTGGCCCGAATGAAATGATTCGCGCGAAATTGACCGAGATCATCAAAGAGGAAAAAGAACGTCTCTGGCAATATCAACTCAAGTTTCATCATGGCGAGAAATTCAACTTTGCTCGCAAGGCCGTACTCATCGTTGACGATGGCCTCGCCACGGGTGCGACGATGGAAGCCGCGGTCCTGTCGGCCAAAAAACAAAGCGCGTCGAAGGTCATCGTTGGTGTGCCGGTGGCGTCGACGACCGCCATATTGAAACTCGAACGCGTGGCCGATGCGGTTTATTCTGTGATTTCCGACCCCGGTTTTGAGGCCGTGGGCGCGTATTACGAATCTTTCCCCCAGACGCCGGACGAGGAGGTCATGGACCTGCTTCGGTCCGAGCACGCGCATCATCATTGATGCGCTCACGAAAAAATTTTCCCGCCGGCGTTTTTCGCTTAATGTGCGTTCATGCCAGAATTGCCTGAAGTGGAAGTCCTCGTGCGGCATCTAGCGCCGCTGCTGCGGGACCGGAAAATCCAAAATGTCACCGTCCGGCGTGACCGGATTGTTTCGCCGGCAACCGCGGTCGAATTCTCGCGAAAACTGCGCGGCACAACCTTTGGCCAAGTCTCGCGTCGCGGCAAATATCTGCTGTTCGAATTACGCGGGCGCAATGGCAATATGTTCCCGCTAATCGGTCATCTTGGCATGACTGGGAGAATGTATCTGTTGCCGGTGAAAAATACCCTGCCGAAACACGCAGCGGTCGTCCTCGACCTCGGCCCCGAAAATTTTGTGTTCGAAGACACGCGCTATTTCGGAAGACTTACGTTGGATGCGACCGCTATTGAAGCGCTGGGACCGGAACCGCTGGGCGAGGAATTCACCGTGGAATATTTTTCGCGCGCGCTGCAACGTTCCGCGCAACCCATTAAGGTCAAACTGCTCGATCAGTCGCTCGTTGCCGGCGTCGGCAACATTTATGCCAGCGAGGCATTATTTCGCGCCGGTGTTTCACCGCTATTGCCGGCGCGCCGGTTGAAACCCGCCCAGGTTGCCCGGCTTTGGCACGCCATTCGCGAAACGCTCGCCGACGCCATCGCGCGCGGCAGCACCGTGCCGTTGAATCATTCAGGCGAGGGAAACCGCGACGGACTTTTCTATTTCGGAAGCGCTCCGGGCGCGCCGGATTTTTATGAGGAGCGTCTGCGCGTCTATGATCGTGCGGGCAAGCCCTGCGCGACCTGTGGAACCGCAATCAAGCGCATCGTCCAGGCAGCGCGCAGCACATTCTATTGCCCCACGTGCCAGAAAAAGTGACAACCCTTCGGTGCCTATGGGCTGCTTTTTTGGCACTTAATCGCGCCGAAACATTCGAGAAAGTTTTTCACGACGGGCGATGCGTCCAGGCGCCGCCACACAAGGACAGTCTGGACGGCCGGTAAACCGGGCGGCAATGGCCGAAAGACCACCCCCGGACGCCTGATTTCCACCAGCGTCGCCGTGACGGGAGCGATGCCGAACCCGGCGGAGATCAGCCACATTTTGATTTGAACATCCTGGGCGTATTGCGCGGCGTGGGTCTTCGCACCGGCTTTCACGCAGGCGGTGATGAACGGGTCATAAAAACTGTGCTGCTGGTCGGGATGGATCATCACGAGCCCTTCGCCATCGAAATCCTTCCATTCCAACCGCCGCTTTTTTGCGAGGCGATGCCCCGCTGGCGCGGCGAGCACATAGGGAGCCTGCTCGACAAACCGGGTTTCAAGCTCCGGAAAATTTGCCGGCGGCCGCAACAGTCCCGCATCCAACTCACCCGCGCGCAGGCGGCGCAGTTGCTCCGCGCTCGTGAGCGCGGATAACGAAAGCTGCACGCCCGGGTATTTCTGGTGGAAATGCCGAAGGACCTTTGCCAGCAGCGGGCCGGTGGCCGGCGTAATCACGCCCACCCGCAGCGTCCCCACCAACCCGTGCTCCGCTTTCTTAACCAATTGCTCTGCATGCGTCGTCGCGCCAAGAATACCGCGCGCCTCGCTCAAAAAAACCTGCCCGGTTCGGGTCAGGAGCACGGAACGGGTCGTGCGTTCGAAAAGGCGCACGTCGAGTTCGGTTTCGAGATTTTTGATCTGCGCGCTGAGCGCCGGTTGCGCCACGTGCAGGCGCTCAGCCGCCCGCCGGAAATTCAACTCCTCAGCCACCGCGACGAAATACCGTAAATGTCGTAGTTCCATAACAATGCAGTAAGACTGATATTAAATAACTATCAATAATCGCGCAAGTTTGTATTAGGCAAATGCCCCATTCAATCCAATAGTGGGTGCAGCCGTCACCGGGAAATTCGACCTGGGCACAATTTTTTTGCAAGGCGGCCAATTAGTGGAAAGTTGCTGATCTATGTGGATTGTTCGCCTGGCTTTGCGCCGGCCACTCACGTTCGTGGTGGCCGCGTTGCTGCTTTTGTTGATCACACCGTTCATGCTTTTGCGAACGCCCACGGACATTTTTCCGAACATTAACATCCCGGTGGTGAGCATCGTTTGGCAATACGCCGGCTTGAGCGCCCAGGAAATGGAGCAGCGGATCGTTTACAATCACGAACGCGCCATGAGCATCACGGTAAACGACATCGAACATATCGAGTCCACTTCCTACAACGGCATCGGCGTCATCAAGGTCTAACTGCATCCCAGTGCGTCAGTTCCCGAAGCAATCGCGCAAATCACCTCCATCGCGCAAACGGTCGTGCGGCAGATGCCGCCGGGAACACAGCCGCCATTGATCATTCAATATAGCGCATCCACGGTTCCCATTCTCCAATATGCCTTCAGCAGCCCGAAAATGTCCGAGCAGCAGATGTTCGACGTCGTCGCCAACCAGGTCCGCGTCGGCATGGCCACGACCCGCGGCGCGTTGATTCCATGGCCTTATGGCGGCAAAACCCCCGTCATTTCTGTCGACCTGAATTTGACGGCATTGAAGGCGAAAAATCTGGCGCCGTCGGACGTCGTCAACGCCATCAGCGCTCAAAACATCATTTTACCCGGTGGAACGGCCAAGGTCGGTCCGACGGAATACGACGTCAATGTCAACGGCACCATCGATGTGGTCAACGATCTCAATCATATCCCCGTCAAGGTCATCAACGGGGCCACGATTGAACTCCAGGACGTCGCACAGGTGCACCAGGGCTACAATCCGCAGCAGAATGCCGTCCGTCAGGACGGCGAGCGCGGCGCGTTGCTGACCATCATGAAAAACGGCAACGCCTCCACGCTGGACGTGGTCCGAAACGTCAAAGGCGTCGTGCCTCACGTCATGAGTTCGGTCACCTCCGATTTGCATGTGAAGGAATTTGCGGACCAATCGCTTTTCGTGCGCGCGGCCGTGAGCGGCGTGTTGCGCGAAGGCATCGTTGCGGCGGCGCTCACAGCCTTGATGATTCTGCTGTTCCTCGGCTCCTGGCGCAGCACGCTCATCATTGCACTTTCGATTCCGCTCTCCGTTCTGTGTTCCATCGCGGTCCTGAGCGCGATGGGCGAAACCATTAACCTGATGACCCTTGGCGGGTTGGCTCTGGCGGTCGGCATTCTTGTGGACGACGCCACCGTGGCGATTGAAAACATCCACCGTCACATGGTTACCGGCAAATCCCTGGAAGAAGCGATCCTGGATGGCGCGCAGGAAATTGCTTTGCCGGCATTTGTTTCTACTTTGTGCATCTGCATCGTGTTCGTGCCCATGTTCTTTTTGACGGGCGTAGCGCATTACTTGTTCGTCCCGCTTGCGGAAGCAGTGGTGTTCGCGATGCTGGCGAGCTACGTGATTTCGCGAACGCTGGTGCCGACGTTGGTGATGTACCTGATGAAGAAAGAAGCAGCCCGGCACGAGCATCCAGA
>DASXHY010000039.1:0-9379 GCA_036488095.1 Verrucomicrobiia bacterium
GTAAGGCACAGGTTTCGGCGTATCCAAAATCAACACGGCGTTGGTGGAATTCGAGTTGGTTTCGCCGGGAAAGGTGATTTGCAGGTTCGTGATGCCGAGCTTCGGTTCGTTGATGAGCAGCGCAGGCGCTCCCGAGGCGGCGTTGGTAAAAGTGACCTGCCACGGGCCGTTGCGCGTGCGGCGGTGCTCGATGAAGGTGTAGAAAACGACATAAACGAGCACCGCGATTCCGAGCGGTATCGCGAGGTGCCGGAGCAGATTGTCCGATTTCATGCGGCTTCACACTTGGGAAGATGGCGCGTGATATCAAGCAGTGCCAATTGCACGGGGTGCAAAAAGTTCCAAATTCCAAGCTCCAAGTTCCAGAGAAATGCCAAATTCCAAGCTCCAAAAGCGATGGGGAATTGGATCTTGGAGTTTCTCTGGTGCTTGGAAGTTGGACGCTTGGAGCTTTTGCCGACATATCAGGGTTGTCTCGTCCCTGCCACCATTGATCTTGCCGCAAAAACTTGTCGGCGTGGCATTTTTGGAGAATATCTATTCATGCAGAAAACTTTGCTGACCTTCGTGGATGACATCTACGAGGACCTGGAACTCTGGTATCCGAAGCTGCGGCTCGAAGAAGCCGGCTTCGGCATGCGCGTGGCCGGGCCGGAATTAAAAACCTACGCCGGCAAACACGGCTATCCCGCCCAGTCCGACGCGCTCATCAGCGAAATGAACAGCCGCAATTTCTGCGGCCTGCTCGTCCCCGGCGGTTTCATGCCGGACAAACTTCGCCGCGACCCGACGGTGCTTTCGCTCACGCGCGAATTTTTTGAGCAGGGAAAACTCGTCGCTTTCATTTGTCATGGCGGCTGGATTCCCATCTCCGCCAAAATCCTGAAGGGCAAACGCGTCACCGGCTCGCGCGGCATCAAGGACGATCTGGAAAATGCCGGCGGAATCTGGGTCGACGAACCGGTCGTCATCGACGGCAATCTGATCTCCAGCCGCACGCCGCGAGATTTGGCGCCATTCACCAAAGCAATGGTGGATTTTCTGAATCACGCAACACGCAACACGTAACACGTAACACGCACCACGAATGGCCCATTCCCACACACAAGGCTCGCACGCGGACCCCACCTTCCGCTCGCGCCCCCGCGCCACCGGCGAAGTCATCCGGCGCGTCGGCGTTTATCTGCGCCCCTACAAGCTGATGGTGTTCGGCACCGTCGGCTGTGCGGTTCTTTCGCTCGCGTTCGGATTTGTTTATCCGAAACTCACGAGCGTCATCATCGATGACATCATCAAGCAGCAACGTTACGAATGGCTCACGCCCGCCGCGCTTGGATTGGCCGTCGCATTTCTGTTCCGCGAACTTTTTAACGGCCTGCGCATCCTCATCAACAATTCCCTCGAACAAAACGTCATCTACGACATGCGCCGCGATGTTTATGCGCGCCTGCAACGCCTGCCTATAACGTGGTTCGATCAGCGCGCGTCCGGCGACCTCATGACACGCATCATCGAAGACGTGAACAATGTCGAGCGCCTGTTGATCGATGGCGTGGAGCAGGGGACCGTGTCGTTGCTCAGCATCGTGGGCGCGCTCGTGTTCATGTCTCGCCTGAATCTTACGCTCACGGCGGTGTCATTGATCCCAGTGCCATTTCTCGTCGGTGGCGCGCTTTGGTACACACTCACGGCGCATAAGCGTTATCGCGTGCAGCGCGAAGCCTCGAGCGCCATGAACGCGTTGCTGATGGACAACCTGCAAGGCATTCGCCAGATAAAAGCCTTTGGCCGCCAATCGCACGAAGATGAGCGGTTTGCCCAACGCGCGGACGACCTGCGCAGCGGCTCGCTCGTCGTGATGCGCGCATGGGCGATTTACGGCCCGGCGATGCAATTTTTCGGCGCATTCGGCATTGGTTTGGTCCTGTGGGTGGGTGGGATTCAAGTCATTCACGGCAAAATGGACATCGGCCAGCTTGTTGCCTTCATGTTTTACGCCGGGATGTTTTTTTACGATCCCATCGGGCGCTTGCATGGCTTGAATCAAATCCTACAATCCGCCCGCGCCGCCGCCGCGCGCGTGTTCGACATTCTCGACATGGCCGAAGAACGCAGCGACCGGCGCGGCGTTCTGCAAAAACCCGTCCGCGGCGACATTGTTTACCAGGATGTCAGCTTCAGCTACGTGCAGGAGGAACGCCGGCCTCCGGCCCGGCGCGAAGGCCAAAATACGACTCCGACTGCCGGGCCGGAGGCCGGCGCTCCAATCGCAGAACGCCACGTCCTGCAAAACATTTCCCTCCACGCCACACCCGGCGAAATGATCGCGCTCGTCGGCCCGACTGGCGCTGGGAAATCCACGCTCGTCAATCTCCTGCCGGCCTTCTACGAGGCAACCATGGGAAAAATCCTCATTGATGGCCAGGACATCAAAGGCACTTCGCTGGAATCCCTGCGCGAAAACATCAGTGTCGTGAGCCAGGAAGCGTTCCTGTTCAACGGCACCGTGCGCGAAAATATTTTATACGGCCGGTTGAGCGCGACCGAAGAGGAGTTGTTTGCCGCCTCGCGCGCGGCAAATTGCCACGACTTCATCAGTAAATTGCCGAACGGTTACGATTCCCGCGTCGGCGAGCGCGGCGTGAAATTGAGCGTCGGCGAAAAACAGCGCGTCAGCATCGCCCGCGCGCTGCTCAAGGACGCGCCGATTTTGGTGCTCGATGAAGCCACCGCCAGCGTGGACACCGCGACCGAGAAATTGATCCAGGAAGCCCTCGAACGGCTCATGGCCAATCGCACGAGCTTTGTCATCGCGCACCGCCTCAGCACCATCCGCAACGCCGACCAAATCCTTGTCATGCGCCACGGCCAGATCGTCGAACGCGGCACGCACGATGAATTGCTGTCGCGCAACGGCCTTTACGCGAAGCTGGCGCGAATCCAGGGCACGACGTTTATTGAGGAAGGATTTGAGAAACTGGAAGAGGTTAAATAAGTTAAATGGGTTAAATCGTTAAATAGGCAGACAGCGCAATACTCATTTAACCATTTAACGAGTTACTTATTTAACCAGACACAATGCCCGACCTCGGAAAATTACTCGTCATCGCCGGCTTGCTTATCGCCGCCGTCGGCGCGCTGCTCTGGTCCGGCTTCGGCAAAGGCTGGCTCGGCCACTTGCCCGGCGACATTCATTATCAGGGCAAGAATTTCAGTTTTAATTTCCCCATCGTCACCTGCCTGCTGTTGAGCCTCCTATTGTCGCTGATTCTTTGGCTGTTCAGAAAACATTAAAGCCTGTTTTGCGATTTTGGATATGTGATTCACGAGTCGCAATCTTTTCACCCACGCTCGTCAATCGTAAATCGCAAATCGTAAATGAAACGGCGCGGACTTGCGTCCGCGCCGTACTCCGATACCCCCTGAGCGCCTCCACTACACGTCGTAGCAGAGGAAAATCGTTTTGCTCAGGAACGCATCTCTGGGTTCTTTATTTGCCTTTACCCTTGGCTTTGCCTTCGGTGGGCACGGTGGCGACCGTCTGCAGAATGCGGCTGGCAATCTTGTACGGGTCACCCTGCGAATTCGGGCGGCGATCTTCGAGATAACCTTTGTAGTCGTTGTTCACGAAGCTGTGCGGAACGCGCACCGAGGCGCCGCGGTTCGCGATGCCGTAGTTGAACTTGTCGATCGACTGCGTCTCATGCAGGCCGGTCAAACGCAAATGATTGTCCGGGCCGTAAACAGCGATGTGTTCGTTTTTGTATTTGTCGAACGCCGCCATCAGTTTTTCGAAGTAATCCTTGCCGCCGACTTCGCGCAGGTGAGTCGTCGAAAAGTTGGTGTGCATGCCGGAGCCGTTCCAATCCACGTCTTTGCCCAGCGGTTTGCAATGCCAGTTGATGTCAATGCCGTAAGGTTCGCACAGGCGCATCATGATGTAGCGCGCCATCCACATCTGGTCGGCCGCAGTGCGCGAGCCTTTGCCGAAGATCTGGAATTCCCACTGGCCCTTGGCCACTTCCGCGTTGATGCCCTCGATGTTGATGCCGGCGTCGAGGCACAGGTCAATGTGCTTCTCAGTCAGCTCACGAGCGGTGCAACCGACGGCTTTCGTGCCCACGCCGGTGTAATACTCGCCTTGCGGATACGGATAGCCGTTGCTGCCGGGGAAGCCGAGCGGCGCGTTGTCCTTCCAGAAGAAATATTCCTGCTCGAAGCCGAACCAGGCGCCGGGATCATCATGAATCGTCGCGCGACCGTTACTCGGGTGCGGCGTCTTCATGTCGGGCATGTAAACTTCGCACATCACCAGCACGCCGTTTTTGCGCGTGGAATCGTTATAGACAGCCACGGGCTTCAACATGCAGTCCGAGCTTTTGCCTTCGGCCTGACGGGTCGAGCTGCCGTCAAAACCCCACCAGGGGAGTTCTTCCAGCTTGGGAAATTTCGCAAATTCCTTGATTTGTGTTTTGCTGCGGAGATTCGGGACGGGTTCGTAACCATCCAGCCAAACGTATTCCAACTTATATTTCGCCATTTTGGTTAATGTAATTACAGGGTTATCGGTATTCGGTTAAATGACGGCGCAAAGATTTTCTTTTCGCCGTGCGCGCGGAGTTCAGCAGGGAAAATGCCACCGCGCAAGAATTTTGCGCAGTGGCGCGGCAAACCTGCATGAATAAAGGGGATTTTAGATGAAGTTTAAAAAATTCAACATCTCACCAAGAAATTTTAATGCTTCTTTTATGTCGCATTTATTTCACCCTGAGCACATTTAGCCACGGTCGGAAATCCATCGCTTCAGAATCAATTCCCGGTGCTGGTGCTGCCGGTCACGACGCCCTTTATCACCGTGGAGGCGCCTTGAATATTCCCATCGCCCGAGCCGGTTAAGGTGAACTTACTCGTGCTCGTTGAGTTGGGGTCCTTGAACTTGGTCACCAGCAGCCCGTGCAGTGTGATTGAGGTATTCGATCCGTCGCGCGTTGTTAATGCCGAATCGTCGTAAGTAAGAGTCGCAACCTGCGTGAATGTGGCCGATTCGGTAAATGAAAAGGTCCCGGGCGGGTTCTTGTTGACAGTGGTTTGCGTGCCGCTAATGACTGTGCTCGTAATCGAAATTCTAAGAACATTGCCGACATAGTTTGTCGTCGTGGGTGTCACTACAAAAAAGGCGCCGCCTCCGTCCGTCATCAATTGTTCGCTTGTGATGGAGGCCGGCAAATTCGTGAACGAGTTCGCCAACAATTGCAAAATGTCATTATTAACAATCGACGTGGAGGTAATGATGTACTTGGTCGTGGTCGTGATGTTTGTTGCCCCCGAGGTCGTATTGGTTTTGGACGCGACGACGTTGGGCATTTGTTGCATGGCAGTCAATTTGAAGCTGACCGGGCCCTCTGGAAGCGACGGCCTGGCCGAGGCAATTCCAACTGCGAAAAGCGCCGTCATGGCGGCGACTGCGAGCAATTTGATTCGGTTCATAGTGGTTCCTTTTTGGTTCTAATGGCGGGTTTTATCCCGGGCTGTGATTTGGCTGTGGCCGCCATTCAACCATTGTCCGGTGGAAACACAAGCGCTTACTAAGAACTTTGGGGAGCGCGCCCACCTCGGGCGCCGAACACGAGCGGCGCGGGAAGGTTCTGAATGGTGAAATGATTTTAAGCCTCAAAGTGAACCGCGAGGCGCGGCTCACTGCGCCCGGGGCGGGCGCGCTCCCCATTTCCAACTGCATCGTTCCAGCTAACCCCTGCGCGTGGACTTTCCTTTTCAATTCGAACCCTTTGCGCGATAGTTGCCTTCACGTGCTGAAAGTTAAAGACACGCTGCGTTCCACCGTGAACCTGACCTTCGATGGCCGGGTGGTGAAGGTTTATCACGGCCCCAGCGCACGGGCACGATTCGACAACGAAACCCGCGTCCTGCGCTACCTCGAAAAGCGCGGTTGCGATTTTGTTCCGCGATTGCTCGAAGCCGATCCCGAGGAGCTGCGCATCGTGACCAACAGTTGCGGTTCGCGCGTGGAACATATCGACGAACAACGCGTGAAGGAGCTTTTTCTCGAAGTCGAACGCTACGGCGTGCGCCATGAGGATCCCGACCCGCGCAATGTGACCTATCGCCAATCCGACGGCCGCTTTTGCCTGGTTGATTTTGAATTTGCCACCATCCTGCCGGAGGTCGGGCCAAAACTGCCAGCATGAGCACCCCGCAAATCACCTCGACTTCCACGCTGTTAAAATGGTCCGGCTGCACCGACCGCGGCAAGGTGCGTCCCAATAACGAGGATGCCTTCCTCGCGCTCCGATTCGACGCCACCGAAGTCCACCGCCTCCGCAAGACCGGCGATGCCTCGACGGCCAAAACCGATTTCGCCTTTGCCGTCAGCGATGGCATGGGTGGCGCGTTGGCCGGCGAATACGCCAGCCGCATTGCCATCGAGAAAATCACGACCATGCTTCCGCGTTCGTTCAAGCAGTCCGCCACCGGTTTCGTCACGGATTACGACGATGTTTTGACCGAACTATTCGGCGAGGTGCACAAAGCGCTCATTTACCTGGGCGCAAGCTACGAGGAATGCGATGGCATGGAAGCGACCCTGACCCTTTGCTGGTTCACGCCCGGCTGGATGCACTTCGGCCATGTCGGCGATAGCCGTCTTTATTATTTGCCGGCCAAAGAAGACAAAATCAAACAGCTTAGCCACGACGACACGCACGTCGGCTGGCTGTTTCGCAACGGCAAAATCAACGAGCGCGAGGCGCGCAATCACCCACGCCGCAACGTGCTCCAAAAGGCGCTGGGCGGCTCAAATCAATTTGTGGACCCGCAGCTCGGCGCGGTCGGTTACGAGAGCGGGGACATGTTTTTGCTGTGTACCGACGGCTTGGTGGAAGGACTTTACGATCATCACGTGGTGGACATCCTGCGCGCAACGGATTCCTGCGCCGCCACCATGAACTCCGCCCAACGGCTCGTGAAAGAAGCCGTCGAGAAAAGCGGGAGAGACAATACTACCGCGCTTGTGATTGAAGTGGTTTAGGAGATTCGAATAATGCCGTATCCTCCATCCCTCGTCCTCGTTCTCGCCCTCGTCCTCGGTTTTCGGGAATTTCGAGAACGAGGACGAGAACGAGGAGGATGCTGCCGCCTTTGTCTTAGGAGCGCCGGCGTTTCGCCGGCGCTCCCATGAACGGAGACTTGCCGGCGAGGACGCCGGCGCTCCCCGGCCGATTAAATCGCGCCTTCCGAGTGATACCCTTCCTCACCGTGTTCCGAAAGGTCGAGGCCCACGGTTTCGACTTCTTCACTCACGCGCAATCCGATCACCGCTTTCACGATGAACGCGATGACCGTGGTGCCGACGATTGCCAGGCACAACGTCAGGCCAATGGCTTTGAGTTGCTCCCAAACCAGCGGCTGCAAGGCCGAATCCGTCACATAATCCTTCAAGTTGGTCGACAGATTCGGGTTGGCTGCTTTCCGCGCCAAAACACCCGTCAGTAACGCGCCGATCGTTCCGCCCACGGCATGGACGCCGAAAGTGTCGAGCGCATCGTCATAGCCGAACCAGTTTTTGACCTTGTAACAGAAAATGAATGGTACCGCGCCGGCGATGATCCCGATGATGACCGCGCCATTCGCAGTCACGAACCCGCAAGCCGGCGTAATAACCACCAGGCCCGCGACCGCGCCCGAGCAGAAGCCCAGGATGCTCGGTTTGCCCTTGATCACGTATTCAATCATGCCCCACGTGAACGACGCCACCGCCGTGGCCATCGTGGTGGTCATGAACGCATTCGCTGCAACCACGTCCGCCGCGACGGCGCTGCCCGCGTTAAAGCCATACCAGCCCACCCAAAGCATTCCCGTGCCGACCATGCACAATACCATGCTGTGCGGGGGCATCGGCTCCCGGCCGAAACCGAGCCGCTTGCCCAGGATGAGGCAAAGAATCAATGCCGACCAACCCGACGACATGTGCACCACCGTGCCGCCGGCGAAATCAATCGCGTGGATTTTGGCGTTGGCATTCCAGACACCGTTCATCAACCCATCGATGCCCCAAACCATGTGCGCCAGCGGGAAGTAAACCACAAACATCCAGATCGTCACGAATAGCAGGATGGCGGAAAACTTCATGCGCTCGGCAATCGCGCCCACGATCAGCGCGGGCGTGATGATGGCGAACATCAATTGATACATGGAGAAAACGTTGTGCGAAACCCACCCGCCGTAATCCGCATTGGGTGTGGAATCGACACCGTTCAAAAATGCCCAGCCAAAACCGCCCCAAAAAGGTTTAACGCCCCCATGAAACGCGATGCTATACCCGCAGAGCCACCAAAGAATCGCCACCAGGCCGGTGATGCCGAGGCATTGCGCCAGCACGGACAACACGTTTTTGCGACGCACCAGCCCGCCGTAAAACAACGCCAGCCCCGGCAGCGTCATGAATAACACCAGCGCCGCGCTCACCATCTGGAAGGCGTTATGGCCAGGCCCGGGCGAAGTCGTCAGGGCGGTGGGCGCGTTCGTCTGGCGCGCGCCGTTGGTCACGTACGCTTCCAGATCGGCCACGCGGTCTTCCAGCTTCGGTGCGGGCGCATCCGCGGCGAACGCAGGACAAACTCCACAGGCAATCACCGCGATCAAAGAGAGAAGGGATATAATTTTTTTCATCGATTCAAATAGTTCAGGGTGTTCGCTTCAGAATTAAACGGCTTGCTCTCCTTTTTCTTCCGTTCGGATACGGACCGCCTCGTCAATCTTTGAAACAAAGACTTTGCCGTCGCCGATTTTGCCCGTCTTCGCGGCCTTGACGATGGCTGCCACCGCCGCGTCCAATCGGCCATCGGCCACGACCGCCTCGACTTTGATCTTCGGCAGAAAATCCACCGTGTATTCACT
Organism: Verrucomicrobiia bacterium; assembly: GCA_036488095.1. Taxonomy (GTDB): domain Bacteria; phylum Verrucomicrobiota; class Verrucomicrobiia; order Limisphaerales; family DASXHY01; genus DASXHY01. The sequence continues at coordinate 8,914 of DASXHY010000039.1, forward strand.
CCCACGATAAATTTCGGTATGTCCTTTCTGGCGGCCAAATCCTTTGACTTCGGTGATGGTCATGCCCTCGACGCCGATTTCGCTCAGCGCGTCCTTCACTTCCTCCAGCTTGAATGGTTTAATGATGGCTTCAATTTTCTTCATATAGGTATGGGTTCGGAGCCGGGAAATGTTCCTTTCCCGTATTGAGCGGCGTTCAAAGCAACGCCGGTGCCAAAAGAGCCATCACTGAATGCAATTCATCGAAATCATGCATGATTTCGATGTTAAAAATTTTTCAGTGAGTGGATGAATGTTTCTTTTTATACGCCCAAACCCATTGGGGCTGTTGTCATTTGACCACCTTGTTGCTTTTGAAACCGTTAAGGAAAACCGAAAAGATTTAACGCAGAGGCGCAAAGATGCAGAGGCGCAAAGGATATTTTCAGAAAAACCGCGAAAGTGAACGCGAGCTATGGGGCACTCG
>DASXHY010000060.1:0-3488 GCA_036488095.1 Verrucomicrobiia bacterium
CTGCTGGTTGTTGTCATCGGCGCCTCGGTCGCAAGTGCCGAGGCGCAGACGGATGAAATTCAGGTGTACGATGGCTCGATCACTGCGCCGGGCAAATTCAATCTCACGCTGCACAACAACTGGATAGCCGAAGGCCGGAACACGCCGGCGTTTCCAGGCGGACTCGTGCCGGACGAGTCGCTGAACGGCGTTCCCGAATGGGCGTACGGCGTCACCCCGTGGTTCGAGACGGGACTGTATTTTCCCCTTTACAGCATTTCCAAAAACCGCGGGGCGACCTTCAATGGTTTCAAACTGCGCGCCTTATTCGTCGCGCCTCATGCTGCCGAGCGCACCTTCTTTTACGGTGTGAATTTCGAATCCAGCTATAATGCCAGGCACTGGGATCCCAGCCGCTTCACCTCAGAACTCCGGCCAATCCTGGGATGGCATTTGTCGCCGGTGGACCTCATCTTCAATCCAATTCTGGACACAGACTACAGCCGAATTGGGAATCTTGACTTCGCGCCCGCCACGCGAGCGGCTTACAATTTTTCTCCAAAATGGGCGGTTGCGGCGGAGGAATATTCTGATTTTGGGCCAGTGCGCCGGTTCAATTCCTGGCATCGGCAGTCCCATCAGCTATTTGGGGTAATCGACCATCACGGCAAATTTCTGGATGTTGAATTCGGGGTAGGATTCGGCCTCACCGATGCATCCGATCATTTGACATTGAAACTGATCCTCTCGCGCGATCTTAATTGAGAAGGTGGATGCGGGTTTGTATTTCCGCCTTCCTCCCTGCCCAAATCTGCGTCCATCTGTGTTTATCTGCGGTTAAAAAATTCGTGTTAATTCGTGCAATTCGTGTAACGCCACTCTCCGTTTCCGCTTTCCGCCTTCCCGCTTTCCGCTTTGCCCTCCTTTGCCTCTGCTCCCTCAGCTTTCTCCTGTTAATTTCTCTGCCCACCGGTTGATGGCTGGCCCGCAGTCATGCAATCCAATGCCCAAATCTGCGTCCATCCGTGTTTATCTGCGGTTAAAAAATTCGTGTAATTCGCGTAACGCCTCTCTCCACTGCTTTCCGCTTTCCCGCTTTTCGCTTTGCCTTCCATTTTTTGCTTCCAACTTTGAAAAGTCAAAGTAATATAGCCGCACGGTTCCAACACGAACCGGCCGCGTCCAAGGCGCGAAGATAGAAAGGAATTATGGGCAAAGCGGAAATCGGAAAACGGCAAGTGACAAACCCCACCAAGGCGCAAGCCCCCGCCATCGCCAGACAGATTCTCCGGTTATTTGCAGTCGCAAGTCATTGATTTCACGCTTCATCCCGCTTAATCCCGGCTGATTTCGCATCAAAAAAAAGATTAAATTTCCATGATGGAACGCAAGCTGAGACAACCCGCACCCGGCCAACCCAAGCCGGCCTTGACGCAATTGAAGGAACTCGATGCGGAAGAACGCAGCGCCGTGATGGACATTTTGCGCACAAACACCTACGGGCACGCGCGTGAGTTGGTCGCCGAGCGGGTGGGTTTCCGGTGCTCGAAAGGTGCCCTGTGCCGCTTTTTCTCGTGGCAAGCGAAACAGCAGGCGGCCCAGGAATCGCAGGACATCCTCGGCCAGGTGGAAAGGTTCATGCGGCAACAACATCCCGAATGGACGGAGGAAAAGTTGCGCGAGATGGGCAACATGTTTTTTGTCGTGCAATCGATGAAGGACCGCGATACGAAAGGCTTCATAAGCCTCACAAGGTTGGGAATCCTCGATCAGCACCGCCAGCTTGAATCGCAGAAGCTGGATCTTTATCTCAAGAAATTCGAGCAGGAAACCACGGCTCCCTCGGAGCCGATGAAAGGCGCGACATGAACCCGCTCTGTAGAAAAGATCCACATAGCGAGCGTGGCGTGGCAAACCTTGCGACTGATCATCACCCTCTCCGCCATGAAATGGGGGAGAGGGCCGGGGTGAGGTGGTGCTCAGAGCTCCGGGGGAACCATGATTTCTACAAAGCAGACACGAACCCCGGCACGATGGGACATTATGATCTTGATAAGCTGGACACATGGTTTCCGTCCGGCACTTTTCCCTGTTTGACCGGCTAATGGCGTTTCCCTAAACTCGCCGTTCTATTTTATGAAAGTGCTCGTTTGCGACCCAATCTCACCGAAAGGCATAACCCTTTTGCAGCAGCGGCCTGAATTCCAGGTCACTGTCCTGCCCAAACGGCTGTCCGAAGCGGAACTGTTGCCGCTCGTGTCCGATGTCGTGGCGATGATTGTGCGGTCGGAGACGAAGGTGACGAGGAAGATTTTCGAGGCGGCGCCCAAATTACGCGTGGTAGGCCGCGCCGGAGTGGGCGTGGATAACATCGACGTGGAAGCGGCGACGCAACGCGGCGTGGTGGTCATGAACACGCCAGGTGGCAATACCATCACCACGGCGGAACTGACCTTTGCCATGTTGTTGAACCTCGCTCGCAAGGTGCCGCAAGCGCATGCTTCGATGACCGCCGGCAAGTGGGACCGGAAATTGTTCCAAGGCGTCGAGTTGGCGGAAAAAACTTTGGGCGTGCTCGGCATGGGGCGCATCGGCGGCGAGGTTGCCAAACGCGCGGTGGCGTTCGGAATGCGCGTGCTGGCGTACGATCCGTTTTTGACGGAGGCTCGCGCCAAGGCGCTCGGGGTCGAACTCGTGAGCGAGCTGGATGCCGTTTATCGCGTTGCGGATTTTATCACGGTCCACATGCCGGTGACGGAGCAGACCAAAGGGATGCTGAACGCGGCGGCGTTTTCAAAGATGAAACCCAAGGTGTGCATCGTCAATTGCGCGCGCGGGGAAATCATCGTGGAAAACGACCTGCTGGCGGCGCTGGATTCGGGCAAGGTGGCCGCAGCGGGCCTGGATGTTTATTCCACGGAGCCGTTGCCGGCGGATCATCCGTTTCGGAAACATGCGGGCATTACTTTGACGCCGCACCTCGGTGCGAGCACGTCCGAAGCGCAGGAGAAATGCGGCATTGAAGTGGCGGAAGTGGTCGCGGGTTATTTGCTCACTGGCGAGGTGCGCAACGCGGTCAATCTGCCTTATCTCGACGCGAAGACTTACGAGCAGGTGAAACCGTATCTCGTGCTCGGCGAAAAGCTGGGCAAACTCCTCGCGCAATTGGCGCCGTCGCAGGTTGACCGGTTGTACATCACCTACGGCGGCAAGGCGAAGGAGTTGCCGAACGTGGACCCGATTACGCGGAAAATCCTGGAGGGATTTTTGTCGCGCAGTTCGGTGAAGGATTTGAACAATGTCAATGTCCGCAGCATCGCTTCCACCCTCGGATTGACGGTCGAGGAAAAGAAGTCGGCCGAGCCGGTGACGTTCAACGAATGGCTGCACGTGCAGGCCTCGAATGGCGGCGTCAAGGTGTTGTCGGCCGGCGGCACGTTTTTTGGGTCGCCCGATAATCCGCGGATTGTGCGGGTCTACAGTCAGCCGACCGAAATCGTGCCTTTCGG
>DASXHY010000086.1:0-1548 GCA_036488095.1 Verrucomicrobiia bacterium
GCCTTGCAGCAGCCCCAAATCTCCGGCAACGCGCCCATTCCTCATTTTGTTATAGGCTCTTAAGCTGGTTTAACAACGTCGCGGCGTCGGTAAAATTTGGGTTCAGCTCCAACGCCCGGCGGGCGGCGCGACGGGCTTCGTCATATTGCCCGAGTCGCGCGAGAATGGTGGCGCGAGCGTAGGGGATGCCGGGATCGCGAGGGTCAGCGGCTTCGGCGGCGAGCAAAGCTTGAATCGCGCCCGAAGGATTTCCGGCGGCATTGCGCGCGAGGCCGAGATTGTATTGGGCGCGCGCGTGGCGCGGATCGAGTTTCACCGCCGCTTCAAGTTCGGCGAGAGCTTTGGCGGAATCGCCAAGTTCATTCCATGCGAGCGCGAGTTTGAAATGATATTCAGCCTCGTTGGGCGCGAGCTTCACGGCTTCCTGCAGCTCTCTGAGCGCATCTTCCGGCCGGCCAAGCTGGCTGAAAAGAATGGCGAGTTCGTGGCGAATTTCAGGCGAATAAACGTCCCACCGTTCGGCGGTTTGAAAATGTGCCAGCGCATTGGTCGTGTCGCCGCGCGCGAGTTCAAAGCTGCCGAGTTGGATTTGTCCCGCGGGCTGGTCGGCGTTTTGAGCCAGCATCTGGAGGAGATCCCGTCCGGCCCGCGAATTTAAATCCAGGCTGGACTCGAGGGACAAAGCGGCGGAGACCCGCACGTTCCGCGAGGAATCATCCAGGCGCCTGGTCAATGCGGCGCGGATTTCCGGCGAGAGCGAATCGCCCAGGGCGGACAAACTTTGAACGGCGCTTTGGCGCACGAGCGCGTTGGTATCGGAAAGTTTCTCGGTGAGCGCGCCGGCGACCGGCGTTTCTTCCACCCAGCGTTCCAACATTCGCGCCGCGACCGCGCGCCAGTAATCCTGCGGATCGGTTTTGAGGATTTTCATCAGTCCTTCGCGCGCGGAATCATCTCCATTGCGCGCGCGGGCGATGATTTGCGCGCGCTCCCGCGTGGGACGATTCATTTTTTCGCCATACCAGGTCTCGACATTTTTTAGCGACCAGTCCGCATCCTTGTCCTTGTGGCAGCGATTGCAGGCGTTGGGAATTCCAAATTGTTTGGTCAACAGGGGATCGGGAATGGTGAACCCGTGATCGTGCCGCGAATGGCGCTGCATGTAGACGGTCTGGGGCATGTGGCAGTTAATGCATTCGCCGCCGGTTTCTTTTTCGTTCGGTTTGTAAGCGGTAAGATCGATGGCAAGCATCACGCCGTTGGTGTCGAATCCAAAAACTTTATGGTGGCTGTGCGTGACTGGATTGATGACGGGCGCGTTGGTTTGTCCGGGCGCGTGGCAGCTCAGGCACATCATGTTGCCGGGCAGCCGGACTTTCGCGGTGTGAAAATCATGGCAATCGGCGCAACGGACGCCATGTTGATACATCTTGCTGCCGAGAAATGCGGTGACTTCGTAATCCTCGTCGCGCACCTGGCCGTCCGGGTAAAAAATATCCGAATTATCCACGATTGAAATCAGGTGATGGTCGAAAAAACTTTCGCCGG
>DASXHY010000100.1:0-3888 GCA_036488095.1 Verrucomicrobiia bacterium
CTTTCTTCGTCGCCGTAGGCTTGCGACATCCGCTTCAAAATCAATTCGCCCGCTTCGTTTTTCGTTGTATTCATAAGGGCAGCGTACCCAATGCCCTTGGACATCCTCAGTCCTATGCGTTTGCTAAGTATACAAGCCCGGCGCTGCCTCTCAGGGAGTTACAACCCGCGCGCAAATTGCGCCACGTAAGTATCTGATTTCACGCTTAATCCCGCTTATTTCCGGCAGATTTCGGAGTAAAAAATAAAAAATGCCCACCGAATCTGAAATATGAAACCCCTGCTGAGACCCAAGCCCGATAATTCCACTGAAAACACCGAAGAACCAATTTTTCTGGCGAAATCCACTCCAACCCTTATCGTTCGGGGGAAGTTTGACATGAAAAAACTGATTTTCCGCGGCGCACTCCGTCTGGGTCTGCTGGTCGTAATCCTTGCATCACTGACGGCGTCCGCCCAAATGCCCGGTGGAGCTAACTCCGCCATGATTAAGCTCTTCGGCGATAATGCGGCCTTCACCGCGCGCGCCGATGTGCAAGTGGCCGGCACCAACCGGATCATCTGGCTCCGCATGCCGAGCACGTTTTATTTGGCCGATACCAAGCTCCGGGTCGATGTCGATTTGGGGCAGATCCAAAGCCGGGCGGTCAAGCCGACGGACGTTGCTCACGAGAAACAGCTTGGCACGGAGCGCATTACCAGCGTAGTGCGGCCGGACAAAAAAGCCATCTATATCATTTATCCCGGCGCGCAAAGTTACGCCACCATGCCGCTGGCCGCCGAGGATGCCCAAATCGCCAGCCAAAAATTGGAAAAAAAACCGCTGGGCCGGGAAACCATCGATGGCCACGCCTGCGTGAAAAATTTTTCCACGGTCAAAAGTCCAAAAGGCGCAGTGCTGCTCCAGGCCGTCACATGGAACGCCGCCGATTTAAAAGATTTCCCGGTTCAAATCCAAACGCAGGAAAATGGCAATACCACGATGATGCATTTTCAGCAGGTCACATTGGCAAAACCGGCGGCCGCGATTTTTGAACCGCCCGCCGGCTACAAGCAATTCAGCAACCCGCTGGATCTACACGCCGCCGTGGAAAAAAAAGCGGGCAGCCGCACCAAAAAATGAGCGGCCATTAGGCCGCGCGAAACCTGCCGCACTCGCGGGTTTTCCATCACTTGTATTCAATCAGCATTACCAGACAATAATTCATGCGGATAACTAATCTCAATACGGACACCGACATCGGCGCCAGCGGGTGGCTTGTGGAAATCGACGGCCACGGCCTCCTCATGGACGCCGGTATTCACCCGAAACGCGAAGGACGTGACAGCCTCCCGCTCTTCGGCACGATTCGCGATAAGCAGGTGGATGCCATCGCGATTTCCCATTGCCATCACGACCACGTCGGTTCACTGCCGGTGGCGTTGCGATACTTCCCACAAGCGCACGTGCTGATGACGCAATTAAGTTATTTTCTCGTCGAACGCGTTCTGCACAATTCCGTCAACGTCATGACCCGCCAGCGCGACGAGCTCGGCATCCGGGAGTATCCGCTGTTTTCCCACGACGAAATCGACGACATCTCACCGCTTTTCCAGGGGTTCAAATACAATCGCGAAATCGATTGGGCTGCGTTTGAGAAGACTCGGGGGGGTGCCCAATCGCCGACGGTGGAATTTTTCGATGCCGGCCACGCGCTCGGTTCCACGGGAATGCTCGTGCGCGGAAAAAAGGAAACCTTGTTTTACACCGGCGACGTTTGTTTTCACGACCAGACAATCCTGAAGAAGGCGCAATTTGATGGCGTGCGCGCCGACGTCCTGATCATGGAAACGACGCGCGGCAATCGCGCCGTGCCGCCCGGCTTCACGCGCGAGGGCGAAATCGAGCGCCTCAGCCAAAGCATCCAGCGCGTGCTCGAACGCAAAGGCTCGGTGCTGATCCCGACCTTCGCGCTGGGCCGCACACAGGAAATTCTCGCGCTGCTCGCATTGCTCATGGGTGAGGGCAAATTGAAAAGGCAGCCAATTTACATTGGCGGGCTCGGCCGCGTGTTCACGGAAATCTACGACCTCGAATCCCATCGCACCAACCGCCAGCAACCGGATCTGCAATTGCACGAGGCCTTGAATCTGGTCGTGCTCGAAAAGGGCCAGGCCCAAACCATGGGCCTCACCGGCGGGCGATTGTTTGTCATCACGGCGGGCATGATGAGCGAAAATACCGCCGCGCACGATCTGGCTTTGCGCATGATGGCCGACGAGCGGATGGCGATTTTCTTTGTCGGCTACGCGGACCCGGATACACCCGCCGGCCGGCTGCGCGCCGCCAAACATGGCGAAACCTTTCTCTTCAGCGCCAGCGGCGGCGAAGCCACCCGCAAATGCGAAGTGGAGGAATTTGATCTGACCGCGCACGCGAACCGCGAGGAATTATTGAACTTCGTCGGCCAGGTCAACCCGCGCACCGTATTGCTCGGCCACGGGGACCAGGACGCACGCGAATGGTTCGAGCAGCAAATCCGCGCCCGCTGGCCGAAAATCCAAATCATCCAGCCCGAGCCCGGAAAAGTCGTGGAGGTTTGAAAGGGGACTTGCGCAATTCAGGACGCTTCGCTCCTCATCGAGCGTAAGAGGCCCGCCAGGTCTTGGAGTGCGGCGGCCCTCCGCCGCTTTTTCTTAATTCACCTGCACTCGGAAATATTGCTGCGGTTCGGCCGGAGCAACGGCATTCGTGAAGCTGGCCGCCCCGCTGGCGTCGAAATAGTTTGTGGCCGTGTACGACCAATCGGTCAGATTTGTGGAGGTAAGCAGATAGCAAGGGTCAAACGGAATTCCGCCCGTGGCACTGACCGTAAGACTTCCATTCGCCATGGTGATATTTCCCAGAGTCGGTGCCGGCTTCGTTGTGGAGAACACTCGCAGCACTCCATCAATATTCAACTCGTTGGTGTCCCATCTCAGTCCCGCGCCGGGCGCGGCGGGCGTCAAATTCGAGAATGCGCCAAAATAATTTGTCGCGCCGAAAAGCTTGAAGGATTTTCCCGCCGTCAGCGCGGCGGAAATATTGGTGAGCTGCAATGTTCCGCCATAGGCCAGATTGGTAGCGCCGGTCAAACTGTCGGACGCGCCAGAAGAGGCATCCAATTTCATCACAGTTGTGCTGCCGGGATTTAAGGCGAGGTTCCCATTTACAGTGATGGCGCCGGTGTTTATTGTCCCCGGCGCGATGTTGCCGCCTTGATTCACGGACACATTCGCCTGGATAGTGCCGACACCTTTCACCGACCCGTTACTCGAAACAATCACGCCCCCAGGAAAGGAATGGCTGCCATTGTTTGACATAATAAAGCTCGCGGGATCGATGCCGTTGCCGACGACAAAAGACATCGTGTTTCCATAGATGGTCGTTCCTGATTGCAATGTGCCTCCGTTGAGGATGATTTCGCTGCCCGCAGACCCGTTCGCCTCCGTCGTCAAGTAAGGAGTGATCAGCAAACCCGAATTGATTGTGAGTGTCCCGTGTCCGTTGAAGCCGATACTGTTGTTTGCCGTGATTGTCCCTCCAGATACGGTCACTGAGTTGTTTAAAGAATTGATCCCGCCACTGAAAAGGTTATTGACGATCACCGCAGCGGAATTGCTGACGATCAATTGATTGCCGGTTCCTCTGAATCCGACTATAAGGGATGGAGCCTGCACAGAGCCAGAGTCTGTTACCAGCACTCGATTGCTATAACCATTAAATCCGATGGCAAGTGAGGAATTGTTTATCCAGACAGATCCCGCTACGACGGCGGTGTTGTTGGTGGCAGGGATTGAGCCGCCATAAGCGTCGCCAAAATTGCAACTTGTATCAGACAATGTCGCACCATTTGTGACGAGGAGCAGC
>DASXHY010000186.1:0-11403 GCA_036488095.1 Verrucomicrobiia bacterium
ATTCCAGTCCCGAAGGGACTTTCGATAATAGCCCGGCGTTTTAACGCCGGGAACTGGCCCGCTCCTATACGAGTCCCGACGGGACGGCTGAACTGGAAAGCGCCTTTTCAGCCGTCCCTTCGGGACTTGACCGCCGCTCATTTACCCGGCAGTGAACTGCCGGGCTATTCTCAAAGGTTCCTTCGGAACCGGGCGCTAGACGGCTGGTTCTCAAAAATTGATATGCGCCCCCACGGGATTGCGGGTGTGGTTTTGCCGATACGAATTTACGGGATCAGCAAAATCTCGGGACGCAATCTTCCGATGCATTGGCTCGGCAATCTTTGATCAATGGAGCCGGTGACGGGTTTTTCGGAATCCACGTGGCCATCGGTGAAGGTTACGTTCGCCATTTGCGCGTGGCGAAAATGGCCGTTTGGGTAGGTCGTGTTTTCATCCGCATAATACCATTCCTCGAACATCGGATTGGCGTGCGAGGCCGGCGCTTGAAAATCGTTCACCTGCGCTGTGTCGGCAAAGAGCGCGGTTTCGGTGGGGCGGGAGATTTTGGCGGCTTTCACCGCGACCTGACCCGGGCCGCCGAACACATACGAATTGCAGCCGTAACTGAAAACGACATTGCTCCCCTTGGCTTTGAATTGCGGCGACGTCCACACCGGCGCGGGGCAGAGCCGTGTGTCGCCGCCGGTGAGATACGGGTAAAGGACGCCGACCGACAAATCAAACGGGCGCTGTCCTTCCGGCAGTGTGGTGTTGATCCAACCGAACCAATAGAGGACGCCGTTGTTGGTGAGGCCCAAATTGTAGTGGAAGGAATTGCCGTCGTTGTCATTCCAATACATCTGCGCCGCCATCCCGAGTTGGCGCAGGTTGTTGGCGCATTGCGTGCGTTGGGCGGTTGTTTTGCCTTTGCCGAGCGCGGGAAGCAGCAGCGCCGCCAGGATGGCAATGATGGCGATGACCACGAGCAGTTCAACGAGCGTAAAACCTGACGCCGTGTGTTTCGCGCGCGACTTTTGCAATTCAATTTTTTTGGCGAGGCACCTGGGACAAAGGCAATCGGATGGCGGGTCGGGCAACGGCGCGAGCGGCGGGAAATGATCGCACCAGCAGCCGCCCGCTTTGCACGCGAAGGCGTCGCCGCATTCGGGGCAGGTTTTTATCCGCGTGGATGGCGGCGGAGAATTCACGGCACGCGTTGGAATGCGCCGGCGGGGCCGTCCCAGCCGCAACGTTCAGGGTGAAATAAATGCGCGAGCAATTCCACGCCGTCCACGACGCGGGGACCGGGCCGCGCAAAATATGAATTGGCATCGACCGCGAAAACCTGGCCATTGCGCGCCGCGGGCAAATCACTCCAGCCGGGTTTCTGCAACAGCAGCTTCGCTTGTTCCACCGCTCGCTGCAGGCCAAAGCCGCACGGGGACACAATCAGGATTTCCGGCGACCACGCCGCGATATCGCTCCATGCCGTGCGCACGGAATCCGCGCCCTTGCGGCCCAGCGCGTCCTGGCCGCCCGCGAGCGCGATCATTTCCGGCACCCAATGACCGCAGCAATAATACGGATCAATCCATTCCAGGCAGAAAACGCGCGGGCGGCGCGGCGCTTTTTTTGTGACAGCGGCGACGCGTTCCAATCGTTCGCGCGCGGACGCAATCACTTGTTCGGCGCGTGGCAAACTACCCGTTCCACCGCCGAGTTCGCGCAGGTTGTCGAAAATGTCCTCGAGGCAGTGTGGCGTGAACCAAAAAATGTGCGGCCTGGAGGGCAGGGCCTTCAACGCGCGCGCGACTTCGCCGCTGGAGGGAGCGCAGACCTCGCACAGGGCCTGCGTGAGAATGTGCGTGGGCGCGAGCCGCTCGACGACCGATTGGTCCACCTCATAAATATGTTGTCCGCTGCGAATGCATTCGGTCACCGCCACGTCGATTTCCGCCAGGGTCATCGTTTCCACCGGCAACGCGCAGCGAACCACGATTGGTTTGTTGCGCATGGCCGCCGGAAAATCGCATTCGTGCGAGACGCCGACGATGCGGTTTTCCAGCCCGAGCGCGCACGCCATTTCCGTGGCTGCCGGCAGAAACGAGATGAGGCGCAAATCATTCATTCGAATTTGCCGGAAAAATTTTTCGCCCGCTCATGAGGTGTGAGCGAGCAGAAACCTGTTCCGTTAGCCGCCGATTTTTCAGCGCGGCGATGACCGAGGATTTTTCCAGGTCGCTCATGTGCATCCATCGGGCAATCTCGTCCCGCGTGCGGAAACAGCCAAGGCAAACATCGCGTTCGTCCAGTTGGCAAATATTGATGCATGGAGAGGGCGCTGTCATGACGGTAACAGATCGCAAAACCAGAAGCCATTCGTGCGGCGCGGGCCGGACGTCGGGCAAACATAGGCTGACGTGGAATCCGCCGGATGCGTCACTTCGACGGGGCGGTAAATTTTTTCGCCCACGTTGAATTTAATCGGCTGCCTGAAAACCGGGCCGGCAAAGGCGAAGGAATGAAACTCGCCGTTCTCGCCGCACGGATCCACGTTCGCGGGCAACGAGGCGATGAATTCGGGATCGATGTTCCGGCCCACGGCGGTTTCGTCAAGATAGGCGTCGTTCGCGCAACAAATGACCGTGCCGAAGCCGTGCGCGAAAAATTCGCGGATGAGTTCGCGCGAATCCATTTTCCAAAGTGGAAAAATGCCGCGCATGCCCACGCGCGCCAGATTTTCCTCGCGCCAGCGCTTGAGGTCCTCGAGAAAAATATCGCCGAACGCGCAGGCCGTGACTCCGCGCGCCTGGTGCGCCAGCAGGCAGGCGGACATTTTTTGCTGATATTCCTCGTTCGAACTGCGCTGGCTCACGAATATTTTCTCCAGCGGCAATCCGATTGCGGCGGCCTGTTGTTCGAGCAGTTCGAGCCGGACGCCGTGCATGGAGACGCGCTGGAAATGTTCGTTGCACGTCGTCAGTAGTGAGACGATTTCGTAACGGTCATCCGTCTGGAGCCGATGCAACGCCAGCGCCGAATCCTTGCCGCCACTCCAGCAAAAAACGATTTTTTCTTTCATGATGAGGCCACTGGCGATGCGTTTTCGGCCATCGCCAGCCAGCGTTTCTCGGCGAGTGCGAGACCGCCAAACAATAGCGCTGAGTAGAGCAGGTCGCTTATCAGCGTGTTGCCAAAGAATGGAATCCCCGCGACGTAACACTCCACGAGGCCGTTGACGGTTTTTGGATAGAACGAATCAAAAACCCAGACGCCGAGATTGGTCACGATAAAAAACAATACCGCGCCGGCTACAGACGCGGCGGCCAGGCGCTGGACATTTTGCCGTTGGCGGAGCCAGAAGCCGAGGCACGTGATGAGTGCGAAGCTGCCGTAAACGACCGGCGTAATCGTGTAAAACCCGAGCACGAGATCGCTCAAGAACAGTGCGACCAACGGCACAAGGAACGCCGCGCGCTTGCTGGCAAAACTCGCGCCGCCGAAAAGAGCCATGGCGGCGATGGGTGAGAAGTTCGGCGGATGCGGAATCAGGCGCGCCGCTGTGGCGGTCAGGACCATCCCCGTTAAAACGATGAATCGATTTGTATTCATAGGCGTTTGGGTTCGAGTTTTATGGGCCTCAGGGTTTGCTGGCGCGAACGCGATAAAATGCCTTGTCCGCCATGGCGTTTGTGTCCGATAAAAACAAAACGTCTCCGTTGCCCGCGACCGACGCCGTGGCGTCGCTCCACGAATTAAAATTTGTGGAGCGTTCGAGGGTGTAATGCGAGTCGTTGTAGGTGTTGAATTGAACCTGCCAGAGGCCGTTGCTGACGGTGCCCGTCATGTTCCTCACGCGCGGCGGCAGCGTGACCACGAAGTTATCCACCGTGCCGTGCGCCAGGATAGAGCCGGCGAATTCCGGGTCCTGGCCGGCGCCGCTGTAACTGCTGACGGAAAGTGCGTCGAGGCGAAAGTCCCCGATGGCTCCCGAATAGAAGAACGGCATGGTCGTGTAAACCTGCCCGTTGGTAAACACGGTGGCGCTGATGAAGCCGTCGCCCGCCGCGTGCGTGAGGGTGACGTGATACGTGGTGCCGATGTTCATCGGCAGCGTGTCGTAGATGAAATAGAAATCCGGAAAATTTGTGATGCTGGCGGTGTCGTCGGTCATTGACGCCGCGATGTTCGGGTCGCCGAAGCCGTCGCCGCTGTCGGGAAAATAATTGAATTCAAAAATGTTCGGCGAGAAGCCGGAGGAACGAGAAAAGGCCGGGTCCGTCGCATCCGCAATATTGAGAAGCCCGACCGCGAGTTGAAACGTTTTGGTCCATTGGAGGTCGTTTAACTGGATGTCAAAATCCACCGCGAAGGCGTCAGCTTTGCCCAGGGTCGTGCCGAGCGCGCGGTAGAAGTAACTGTTTGTTTGCGAGGAATCCCAGGTGACCGCGAGGTTTTTGTTGATGGAATCCCATTGAAACAAATTGGTGTCGCCGAAACTTTTCCAGCCGTTGTTGGCGGGGTCGGAGGTGAAGTCTTCGGTGATGCTTTCGGCCAGGGATGCGCGGCAAAGGGAGCACGCGGCCAGGATGGCGAGGACGAAACGTGAAACGTGAAACGTGAAACTATTTTTGGTCATACACTGATCTTTCAATTGTTTCGGGAATAATTTTCGCGAAACGGGTTGGGGATTGAGAGACCAGAGCGGGAAAAAGTCGTTCTCGTTTTTCGTCCTCGTTCTCGTCCTCGAAATCCCGCTTTGAATCAAAAAGCGAGGACGAGGACGAGGACGAGGACGATGAAAACAAAAAAACCTTCATCCCGGCAAAACAGAGAATGAAGGCAATCAGTGAGTCCTGCCCGCACACGCGGAACAGGCTGGCCTCATCCTTCTCTTGACGGAGAAGTTGGACGTGATCGCGACGGTCACAGACCACCGCTACAACGCCCGGACGAGCGCATTCAAATCGGTATCCTGACTTCGGGCTTGAACCTCGCTCCCGCCTTCCCGGTCGAATGGCGACCAGTGGCTGTGGGAGTTTGTAACCCGTTACAGTGGCGTAACCGTCCCCGATTTTCACGGGGTTCCCTGACATTTGATTGCGATACAAAGCGAACAAAATTGTTCGCGCTTTCAAAGAACACATCCTTCTTAATCTGACTGGAGGAAAATACCAAGAGAAAATTTCAGTTCGGGAAAGTAATTATCGAGTCTCGGGCAATTCGCGGCGCGCGCGGAGCGACGCGCCCTACCGCCATCTGTGGAAAACTTGCACCGAGGTCGGGCGGAAACGTCAGCGCAGTGCGCGGGAAAGGGACGCGGCAATGAAAAGCTTTACGTCGCGATGGGGAATGGTTGCGCCGAAGGCAATTTTCGTTTCCTCGCCCTGTTGAATCGCAATGGTTTCCTGCGGCTGATTATTGACCCGCACGCTGGACATTTGCAGGGACGCGAGCGCGTCTGGTCCGGCGGTAAAACGGCGCCGCCAGCCGAGTGGGCCGACACCGACGAAGACGCTGCCTTCGCCACGGCGAATTTTAATTTCCCAACGGCCGAGCAGGGCAAATGCGGTTACCAGGCACAAAACAATTGTCCCCAGGAGAAAGGGCACGCCGAAAAGTGACTGCGCGAGGTTGAAATGGTGGTGTTTGATTTGTGTTCCGTAAATGCCGGTCATGGATCCTCCGCCCCATAAAGCTGTGAACAGGATCAGGAATATGGCAACCGGAGAGACACGTTTGTAAATAATTTTTGTGGCTCCTTCGAAATCGGTTTCGACGCGCACACCTTTCGGGGGATTTTGCAGGTCCACGTCTTTGAGTTCCCTGGTGGCGTTGGCGAGAGAAAACGACCAGGTTTTTCCGCAGGCGCGGCATAGCGCCACGTCCTTTGCGACATTGATATCTTCCAGCGGAATCGCCTGGCCGCAGCCGGGACAGACGGTTTCGGCGGCTTGCCGGGTCACGGTGGTATACATGCTTCCGAGTTTCACGATAAAATTGGGAGCAAAGATGAGGCCATGAAAATGGCGGCCGTGAATCACCGGGGAATTTTTTCAAACGCTCTAAATCTTCATTCGATGCAATAAACAAAAGTTGGCCCGGCCCATGCTTACCCGAAATGATATTGCCAATTCGAACAAAAACCTGCGTAAGGTCGATGTTGCCGAAAGGGCACGGGCTGAGAACCGTCTAGAAGAGTGGCGCAAGTGTCTCTCTAATAGACAAAATGGAGATGTAATATGAGTGGTATGACCGGTATGACTGGTTTTGGCGCTTTTGATGCAACAGCGGGCGCGCTGCAACTGTTTGTTCCTTCCTACGGGTTAAAATTGGTTCGTCGCTTCGGGACGCATCGGGTCGGTTGGTTCCTCGTCGTCGCTTTCGCTTCCCTTGCCTCATTGCACTTGTTGGAGCCGATAAGTCCCGTCGGTCCCGGCTTTGGACCGGACATCGCGCTGAATATTGTTTATGCGATTGGCTCCGTTTTGCTGCTGATTGGCATGGGGCATATGCACACATTTTTTTCGCAACACGAGCGTTCGTGTAGCAGCGAGCAGAGCCTTAACAGCCAGTGGGAGGAGCAGGTCCAAAAGAAAACCGCCCATCTTGCGCGCGCCAACGAGGCGTTGCTCGAAGAAATTTCCCGGCGCGAACAGGCGGAAGCGTCGCTTCGCGATTCGGAGGCGCAATATCGCTTTGTCTTCACCGACAACCCACAGCCCATGTGGATTTTTGATTTGCAGCAATATCGCTTTCTGTCGGTGAACAAGGCCGCGCTCCGCCAGTACGGATTTTCCGCCGAGGAATTCATGCGGCTCACGCCCCAGGACCTTTTGCCGCCGGAACTCGTGGATGAATTCATGAAAGATGTTGCCAAATCATGCGCGCACGGCGAATCGCGCACGTGCTGGAGGCATTATCGAAAGGACCAGAGCTTGATCGAAGTCGAACTCGCGGCGCGCGATCTTGATTACGCGGGTTCGCCGGCACGGCTGGTGGTCATCAACGATCTGACGGAAACGCGGAATCGCGAGAATAAAACTTTTCACGCGCACAAAATGGATCTCGTCAGCCGGATTGCCGGCGGGGTGGCGCATCGTTTCAACGACATTCTTTCCGTGATTGAAAGCCAGACTTCGTTGGTGCGGCAAAAGACGCACGAGCCGGCGGTCGCCGAGCAATTGCAGGAAATTTCGGTGCTCGCCACTCGCGGCACCAATCTCGGTTATCAAATGCTCGCCGCCAGCGGACGCCAATTGATGCAGCCGCGGCCGCTCGACCTCAACCGGCTCATCACCAACCTGAGCCTGATCCTCCGCCGTGTCGCCGGCGACAAAGTTGTTTTTCAAAGCCAGTGCGGCAACAACCCGTTGCCGATCGTGGCCGACCCAAAAGTCATCGAGCAAGTGCTGATCAGTCTGGTCAAAAACGCGCGCGACGCGATGCCCGAAAAGGGGATGCTGACCGTTAGCACGGCGGTGGTTCGGGTGGACAACCCGCCGATCAAAAGCGAGTCCGAGGCGTGCGTGGAGTTTGCCCGCATCAGCGTGCGCGACACCGGTTGCGGAATGTCTGCCGAAACCCAGGCGCACCTTTTTGAACCGTTTTTTACGACGAAAAGCCTGGATAAAGGACAGGGGCTCGGGCTGGCCTGCGTTTTCGGCGCGGTGCGACAGCATTGGGGCTGGGTTGAATGCACGAGCGGGGTCGGTGCGGGAACAGAAATGAAGATCTTTTTACCGTGCGTTTCCAGCAACCTTTTGCCCTCGGCTTCGGAAATTCAAGCCGCAACCACCGTGAACCGCGGGACCATCCTGCTCGTAGACCCGGACGACCGCTCGCGCGGCGTGGCGCGTTATTTTTTGAATCGCAACGGCTATCGCGTCATCGAGGCCGACTGCAGCTCCATCGCGATGGTATTGTGGCAAGGACAGGCGCGGAGCATCGATATGCTGCTGACGGATCTGGCGCTGCCCGGCGCGTCCGGATTCGACCTTGCCAACCAGCTCTGCCAGACCCGGCCGGATTTGAAGATCATTTACGCCTGCACGAATGAATCGGAATTGAAGAGCCAGGGCGGCGGGCTGCCAAAGGAGATTAAATGGGTGGCCAAGCCGTACCGGTCGGAACAACTGATGGAGACGGTGGAGGCCTTTCTGCCGGCTGCGGGCGGAGTTTAGGAGTAAAAGCGCTGTTTCCTTAGGTACAAGCACTTAGATAATAGGGCGTTCACCCCATGAGTTTATTTCCCAAAAATACTTGCATTTCCAGCAATAACGTTCATTGTGCGGTTGTCCAATATAGATAGCTTGTCAATTCCACGGCATGGAAATCTTCAAGTGAACTCAGTTCAGTGATGATTGAAACCCGGCAGTCGGGAACAGTCTGGATAAAGCAAGGGTCAGTTAAGGACAGTAAGACATCACATGAGTACGAAATTGTTTGTTGGAAATCTTTCCTTCAACACCACCGAGAACGACCTCCAGGACGCATTTGCTGCGCACGGCACGGTCGTCGAAACCAACCTGATGATGGATCGCATGAGTGGCCGCCCGCGCGGCTTTGCGTTCGTCACCATGGGTTCACCGGAAGAAGCGCAGAAGGCGATTGACGCCATGAACGGCAAGCAACTGGACGGTCGTCCCCTGACGGTCAACATTGCGCGCCCGCGCGAAGAGCGTCCGGGCGGCGGTGGCGGCGGCGGTCGTCGTGAATTCCGCGGCGGTGGCGGCGGCGGCGGTGGTCGCAGCGGCGGCGGTGGTCGCGATCGCTATTAAGCGAGACGCGGTCCCAAATTAATTTATAAATGCACAGAGGCCCGGCTTGTCCGGGCCTCTACTTTTTTGGAGCGGCTGGAAAGCGATGGTAAATGACGAATGACGAATTGCTGAGCGGCACCGCGTCCATTCGTCATCCGTCATTCTCACCGACACGCAGAATGGATTCCGCGCTCCTCCCGATATCAAGTAACTTGACAGTTACTTTGTATCGTCTAGTGTCATAAGGCACTCCATGAAAACCGGACAGCAGGCGACGCAAAAGACGGGCGGGCGAAATCCACAACAAACCCAGCAGCGGATCCTCGAAGCGGCACTGCAGGAATTTTCGGCCAAGGGATTTGCCGGCGCGCGCGTGGATGTGATTGCCCGGCGCGCCCGCATCAACAAGCGGATGCTCTACCATTATTTTGGAGACAAGGAAGGGCTGTTCCGCGAAGTGTTGCGGCGGAAAATTTCCGAGCGCGCGGCCTGGCTCGCGACCGCGCCGGAGGAGCCCATGGAACGCCTGCCTGCCTGGTTCCAATTGGCCTGCCGCGACCGCGAATGGATCCAGTTGCTCCAATGGGAAGCGCTGCAATGGGGCGAAAAAAAAGTCATCGATGAGGAGCGCCGCCAGGAAAGCGTCGCCCGGGCGGTCGAACGCGTGCGGCAGCAACAAGCCAAAGGATTGCTCGATCCGAGCTTGGACCCGGGCCAGTTGCTGTTGTCAATGATGGCCGTGACGGCGTATCCGATGGCATTTCCGCAACTGGCGCGGCTGGCGACCGGACTTTCCGTTTCCGACGCAGAATTTCAAAAGCAGAGGGAAGCGTTTCTGCGCCAGTTCGCTATGTTATTAGCGGGTAAAAAACCTGGGGCGGAGAGCGCGTGAGCCGGGGGGCCTTTGAACCGTAGCACACGTGAGGAGGGTCCGGCTCTTTTCGCGGAAAAAATTTGAGCCGACTTACGTCGGCTGCTACTTCGATTGAGGAGTGGTTGCAATTCCAATTGTATAGGTGAATGTTGGCCGAAATCGGACTCGAAATAATTTATGGATTTAAAATTGAAGGACAAAACCGCGTTCATCAGCGGTTCAACCGCCGGAATCGGCTTTGCCATCGCCGAGCGGCTCGCACGCGAAGGCGCGCGCGTCATCATCAATGGCCGCACGCAGAAACGCGTGGCGTTTGCCATTCAGGAACTTCACAAGAACGTGCCGCATGCCAAAATCGAAGGCATCCCGGCCGACCTGGCCCATAAAAAAGGTTGTGCCGCGCTGGTCCGCCAGCTTCGCGACGTGGATATTCTCGTCAATAATCTCGGCATCTTCGAGCCCAAGCCGTTCGAGGAAATTCCCGATGAGGATTGGCTGCGTTTTTTCGAAGTGAACGTGTTGTCCGGCGTGCGCTTGAGCCGCGCTTATCTGCCCGGCATGAAGAAACGAAATTGGGGCCGCATCGTCTTTATTTCCAGTGAGAGCGCAGTGCAGATTCCCGCCGAAATGGTCCATTATGGCATGACCAAAACGGCGCAGATCGCCATCGCGCGCGGGCTCGCGGAGGGATGCGCGGGAACCGGCGTCACGGTGAACAGCGTGCTGGCCGGGCCGACGGCGTCGGAAGGCGTGACGGAGTTTGTGGCGAAATTGGCGGAGCAGCAGAAGACAACGCCGGCGCAGTTCGAGCAGCAATTTTTTAAGAGCGTGCGGCCCACTTCACTGGTGAAGCGTTTTCTGAAAACGGATGAAGTCGCGGCGGTGGTGGCCTTTGTTTGTTCGCCGGAAGCCTCGGCCATCACGGGGGCGGCGTTGCGCGCGGAAGGCGGAGTGGTCAAAGCGGCGATTTGAGGGAACACACGCCGTCTTTTGGTCTCTCATTATGAATGGCTTGTTTTCGGTGCCGGTGTCGGTTATTGATGTGCGGCCTTTGCGCCCATGAACGAGACGCTTATCGTCGTGCCAACCTACAATGAGCGGGAGAATTTACCCTCGCTCACGCAGCGTCTTCTTTCGCTCCCTGTCCCGGTGGACATGCTCGTGGTGGACGATAATTCGCCCGATGGCACTGGAAAAATCGCGGACGATCTCGCCGTCAAATATTCCAACATCCACGTCCTGCATCGTTCGGAAAAAAACGGGCTGGGTCGCGCTTACATCGCCGGTTTTAAATGGGCGCTCGAGCGGGGTTATGAATTCGTTTTTGAAATGGACGGCGACTTTTCGCATAACCCGGACGACATCCCGAGGTTCATCGAAGCCGCCCACAACGCCGACCTGGTGCTTGGCTCGCGCTACGTGAATGGCATTCGCATCATCAACTGGCCATTGCGCCGGCTGATGTTGAGCAAAGCCGCGGCGAATTACGTGGGGATCATCACCGGCATGCCGTTCACCGACCCGACCGGCGGCTACAAATGTTTTCGCCGCCGCGCGCTGGAGGCCGTGAACCTCGATTCAGTCCGCTCCAACGGTTATAGTTTCCAGATCGAGATGACGCACAAAATCTGGCGCCAGGGTTTGAGAGTGGTGGAAGTCCCGATTATTTTTACCGACCGTTTTCTGGGCAAATCCAAAATGACAGGTAACATCATCCGCGAAGCTTTGCTGATGGTGTGGACTTTGTTATTGCAAAACAAACTGCTTCGCCGCCCGCGCCCGTCC
>DASXHY010000320.1:0-2182 GCA_036488095.1 Verrucomicrobiia bacterium
CGCGTGAGCCGTTACGATCCAAAAACCGGCAAGTTCACGGACTTTAACGAGCCGACGTATGGCGTGGTGCTCGACCGAGACGGCAATTGCTGGTTCTCGGAATACAACGCGACCGGAAAAATTGGAAAAATTGACGCTAAAACTCTGCAGGTGAAAACCTGGGATCCGCCCGGAAGCAATACGGTCTATTCGCGCAGAATTCAAGTCGACGCGGATGGAATGATCTGGTTCAGCCAATCGGGCGCGGGACAGATTGGCAGATTCGATCCCAGGACGGAAACTTTTACGAACTTTGCGCTGCCGGGGCCGAACGCCAGCCCGTATGCGATGAATCTCGATCGCCATCACGATGTCTGGTACTCCTCGGAATATCTGGACGAAGTGGGCCGTCTGAATCCTGCGACAGGGAAAGTTACGGAATATCCGTTTCCGCATTCGGAAATCACTTCGCGCGAATATTTTCTAGATGCGCAGGGACGCATGTGGTACGCGACGCCATCCAACAATAAAGTGGGATATTTTTATCTCGCCGGGCAGGGAGCGATGGCCGCAATGGGCACTCACTAGGAGCGTGAAAATATGCCGAATTTAAAAGGGAATCGAAGTGCATTGTTCGGCGGCATTGGCATCGCAATCATTGTGCTTGGCGTTCTTGCGCTGCGAACTTACGGCCAATTTGAGCACTCCGGGTTCACCAGTCCGCCGGCGAAAGTGGAGGCGACTGTCGCCGGAAAGAAAATCACGATTGATTACTACGCGCCGTCCATGCACGGACGCAAAGTGATGGGGGGCCTTGTGCCCTTTGGGGAAGTATGGTGCACCGGCGCGAACTGGGCCACGAAGATTACGACGGAAGCTCCGTTGCAAATGGGAAATTTAAAACTTGCCGCGGGAAGCTACAGCATCTGGACGATCCCAAACAGTCACGAATGGACTCTGATCATCAACAAGCAGACAGGGCAGTTTCACAAAGACTACGATCCATCAACGGATTTGGGACGCACCAGGATGAACTTAAAATCGCTTCCTGCTCCCGTCGAAACCTTCAAAATAAATTTGAGAGATGACGGCGGGAAGCAGGGAACCCTCGCGCTCGATTGGGATACGACGGAAGCGTCGATTCCATTTACCGTTTTGCGTTGAAACGATAAGGTCTGCACGTGCAAACGTCTTATATTTACCGCGGTGAGGCGTTTATTTTGGATTGCCGAACGTGACCCGCAAGCCGGTAGAAATCAGCAGATCATTCCCCTTAATTCCATCAGGCGGATTGCTCAGGAAATTGTCCGTCAAGCTGAATTGCCAGCCAAGCCATTTGCTGATCGCCGTGGAGAGCACCGTATCAAATGTGTACCGGTAGCCGCTGGGGCCCGTGATGTTTGGAAAATAATTAAAAGTCTCGCTAAAGGAAGAGCGACTGCCAAGCTTGGTTTCAAACGTTTCACCGGCCGTAAGCTCCGCATTTTTTTGTGTGACGGCGGCAATTGTGACGGTGGCGGGAGGCGGCGTGGGATTCGGCGCGAGGAAAGCTCCAAAATATTCCTGGTTGTAGCCCGCGCCCGCGAAAATATCAAACTGAGTTCTTTTCGTGTTGATGAGGTGCACGCCGGCGCCGCCATCCACCACATTCTGCAGATCCAGATGTTGCAGCGCGTTCGAGTTGAAATCCGTAGCCGCGAACGCGAACCACCGGGGGTTGATGTTGATATCTCCACGAACGCCGCCTGCGATCTGGTGCGCAGTCACCTGCGATGGCGGAGGAACGTCCGTTTTGCCGTACACGGCGGTGGCGTAAGCCGTAAGTTTGTCACGATCCGTCAGGCGTACCGCGCGCCCGGCGAATGTGTAGGCAAGCGTGGATGAGTTTCCGCGCGTGACGCTCAGGCCAGTATCCAGCGTGCCGCTCCAAAAATCGCCGAGGTGCGGATGCCGCAAGCGCTCAATGCCCGCGTCATACGCGGCCTGTTCGGCATCCGAACGAATCACCTGAACCGAATCCTTGGACGTAGTCACTACGCCCGCGCTCGTCGTAGCCACTTCGATCTGCCCACCTTTCGTCGTCACTGGCCCGTCTACCATTTGCCCACCCGAAAGCCCGACGTGGAGCGGCTGGGTGGAATTGATCGCATCAATGGCGGACCACTGCACGGTAATCTCGCCGGCAAACTCAGTTTTCAAGACA
>DASXHY010000328.1:0-11640 GCA_036488095.1 Verrucomicrobiia bacterium
GACTGGAAAGTCTGCGCTACATGGGTCAGAGCCTCCTTGCGTCGGCTGCTACGCACCAATTATGAGGCGCCCGGCGTCGGCGGTGGTTCGGCTCCAGTGGCGGCTTCTTCCTGCTGTTCGCTGATGACGGGTGCGATGGCTTGGAGCTTGTCGCCGGTTTCAAGGTTGATGAGTTTGACGCCCTGGGTGTTGCGGCCGGCTTCGCGAATGTCTTTCACGAAGGTGCGCACCATCTGGCCGCCGGTGGTGATAAGCATGATTTCATCATTGTCACGAACGGTGAGCGCGCCGATTACGGCGCCGGTTTTCTCGTTCGTTTTCATGGTGATGATGCCTTTGCCGCCGCGCGATTGTATGCGGTAAACAGGGCCCTGGTCATCATCGAACGGAGTGCGTTTGCCGATGCCGTTTTCGCTCGCGACGAGCAACGTGGCATCACGTACGACCACGGCGGCTGCCACGACGGCGTCGCCCTTTTCGAGGTTGATGCCTCGCACGCCGCCGGCGGCGCGGCCCATCGAGCGCACGCCGGATTCGTGAAAACGAATGCTCATGCCGTCTTTCGTGATGAGCACGACGTCATCGCCCGGGTCTTTGACTTCGTTATTTTCCACGATGCTGCCGCGGGTCAGTTTCACTTCGATCAAGGTATCATTCTGATCGATGCTGATGGCAATGATGCCGCCTTTGCGGACGTTGGCGAATTCGTTGAGCGAGGTCTTCTTGACGGTGCCTTGCTGGGTGGCGAAGAAAAGTTCGCCGGATTGCTGCCAGGTGACGTCCTCCTTGTTCCCGTCGGTTTTGGATTGGATGCGGTAAACGGGACCTTGGTCGTCATCGAACGGAGTGCGTTTGCCGATGCCGTTCTCGCTCGCGACGAGCAACGTCGCATCGCGAACGACCACAGCGGCGGCCACGAGGGCGTCGCCTTTTTCGAGGTTGATGCCCCGCACACCGCCCGCGGCGCGTCCCATCGAGCGCACGTCGGATTCGTGAAAACGTATGCTCATCCCGTCCTTGCTGATGAGCACCACGTCGTCGCCGGGGTCTTTGACTTCGTTATTTTCCACGATGCTGCCGCGCGTGAGTTTCACTTCGATCAACGTGTCGCCCTGGTCGACGCTGATGGCGATGATGCCGCCTTTGCGGACATTGGCGAATTCGTTGAGCGAGGTCTTTTTGACCGTGCCCTGTTGCGTGGCGAAGAACAATTCGCCCGACTGTTGCCAGGTGACGTCTTCCTTGTTGGAATCGGTTTTGGATTGAATGCGGATAAGCGCGGCGATTTTTTCGCCGCTCTTCAATTCGAGCAGGTTGGCGATGCTGCGGCCTTTGGAGGCGCGACCCATGTCGGGAATCTCGTGCACGCGCTCCACATACACGCGGCCGGTGTTCGTGAAGAACATCAGGTAATCGTGCGTGCTGGCGGTGAAAAGGTGCTCGATGAAATCCTGGTCCTCGGGCGTCTCGCTTTCCCGCGTGGCCATGCCGATGACGCCCTTTCCGCCGCGCCGCTGCGCGCGATAGCTGGAGACATTGGTGCGTTTGAGCAGGCCGTTGTGCGTGAGCGTGATGATGACGCCTTCGTTGGCGATCAAGTCTTCAATCGCGATCTCGCCTTCGTCCGGCACGATCTCGGTTTTGCGTGGCGTGGCGTGCTTGTCCTTGATTTCCTGGAGCTCTTTTTTGATGATCGCCATCACGCGCGATTCCTTCGCGAGAATGTCCAGCAAGTCTTTGATTGTTTCGAGCAGCGCCTTGTATTCCTTGTCGATCTTGTCGATTTCCAGGCCGGTCAATTGATACAGACGCAGATTGAGGATTTCATCCACCTGCCGCTCGGTGAGAGCGTAACGTCCGGCGTTCAGCCGGGCTTCACTTCGAATCAGGATGCCCCATTTCTCGATTTGCGCGCGCGACCATTCAAAGGCGAGCAGCTTGACCTTGGCTTCATCGCGCGTCTTCGAACCGCGAATGATGGCAATGAATTCGTCGAGATTCGAAAGCGCTATGAGATAGCCTTCGAGCAATTCAGCGCGTTCCTCGGCTTTTCTCAGCTCATAACGCGTGCGACGCAAAATCACTTCGCGGCGATGCTCGATGTAACACTGGATGATTTCCTTGAGGTTGAGCGTTTTCGGGCGGCCATGATCGATCGCGAGCGAATTGACGCTGAAAGAAATTTCCAGTTGTGTGTGTTGGAAAAGATTGGCGATGACGACCTTCGGATTGCCTTCACGCTTGAGCTCGATGACCAGGCGGCAATTTTCGTCCGACTCGTTGCGCATCGCGGAGATTTCCGTGATGACTTTGTCGTTCACCAACGCGGCGATTTGTTCCTCGAGGCCGGCGCGGTTGACATTGAAAGGAATTTCCGTGATGACGAGCTGTTCGCGGTTGCCCTTCATCTCCTCGACGCCGATGCGCCCGCGCAATTTCAAGCTGCCCTTGCCGGTGGTAAAATAATTCTTAATGCCCTCGACGCCGCAGATGAATCCGCCGGTCGGGAAATCCGGGCCTTTGACGTATTTCATCAGTTCCGGAATCGTGATGCCCGGCTTGTCAATCTGCGCGCAGATGCCGTCGATCACTTCGCCGAGATTGTGCGGCGGCATGTTCGTGGCCATGCCGACGGCGATGCCGGTGCCGCCGTTGACGAGCAAATTTGGAAACGCGGCGGGAAAAACAGTCGGCTCGGTGAGGCGCTCGTCGTAGTTCGGGACAAAATCCACCGTGTCCTTCTCCATGTCGGACATCAACAGCGCGCCGAGATGCGTCAGGCGCGCCTCCGTGTAACGCATCGCCGCCGGCGGGTCGTTTTCGACGGAGCCAAAGTTGCCTTTGCCGTCCACCAGTTTTTCACGCATGGCCCACGGCTGCGCCATGTGGACGAGCGTCGGGTAGATCACAGCCTCGCCGTGCGGATGGTAATTACCGGAAGTATCACCGCAGATCTTGGCGCACTTGATGTGTTTGCGTCCGGGGAAAAGCGACAGATTCTCCATCGCATACAGGATGCGCCGCTGCGAGGGTTTCAGGCCGTCGCGCACGTCGGGCAGCGCGCGCGAAATGATCACGGACATCGAGTAATCGAGGAACGAATTTTTAATTTCGTCGGCGACGTTGATCTTGGAGATTTTTTCGCCGGCGGAATACGCGCCGCCGCTGGGCTGTTGCTGCGGTGGTGGTGGTGTATTGGAATCAGTTTCGTCTGGCATGATAAAAATTAATTTACGCCGATGTCTTCGATTTCTTGGGGCATCAAAGCGATGCCAAGCTGTTTGCACGCGGCGCGGATACGTCTATCTGTGGCGGACATTCTATCGCTTTTATGCAAATCGCAGGTCGCAACGTGCAGCGCATCCAATGTCCGCAACGGCACGCTGGGATGGCAGGCCAACTGAACAGCGCGCGCCCGTTGAACCACATTGCGGTTCAACGGTAAAAGCAGAATGAGTTCGTCTTCGATCATCGAAAAAAAAGTTTCCGTGGCCTTGATACGTTCATCGGGCGTGAGATCGCCGCTGCGTTCTTTGATCAGAAGCGCCGCGCAAACTTCTGCCAGGGCCAACTCCGATATTTCGAAGCTTTGCCCCGACAGGTTGCGCATAAACCACTCGCTTTCCGGTTCAAGCACGAGCAGTTTCACCACGATAGCTGAATCGAGATACATCTGCGTTACCAGCCCCGCGCATCTCGGTCCTGGTTCACGGCCTCGTCGGCTGTCATCCCGGTATGCATCCGTTGTTTCATCAGGTAATCACCCATTCCAGTGAATACTTTGCGAGTGCGTTGCGGTTTGACCGGTGACAGCACCGCCTTGGGCTGGCCATCGCTCGTGATAGTCACTTCCTGGCCACGAGCGACCAGCTCGAGCAGGGCGGAGAGTTTGGCCTTGGCCGCGCGCACAGGAATGGTGATCCCGATTCCCGGCATGGCCACGGTTTCTTTCAGTTCCAACCCCCCGGGCTTGTGTTCCGGGAACTGCGTTTTGACAGCTTTCGTTTTCATTCAGCGCAATGTAGTCACGCGTGACTACATTGTCAAATTATTTGATCAGACATCGAGATTTCGCACATTTAGCGCGTTTTCCACGATGAAATCGCGTCGTGGCTCGACTTCCTCGCCCATCAGCTTTACGAACATTTCCTCGGCTTCGACAGCGTCCGTCAGTTCGATCCGCAACAGCTTGCGTTTGACCGGGTTCATGGTGGTTTCGAAAAGTTCCTTCGCATCCATTTCGCCCAGGCCTTTGAAGCGATACATCTGGATGCCTTTCTTGCCGACGGCTTTGACTGCCGCGAGAATTTCCGGGATCGAGAACAGCGGCGTGACTGTCGCGCGCTCGCCTTCGCCTTCGATCAGTTCGAACAGCGGTTTATCCTGGGCCGCGTATTGTTCAACCGTCAGGCCTTTCTTGCTCAACTTGCCCAGCAAATCGGCGATGGCTTTGCTTTCAAGGTGAAGATGATGAAGTTTCGCGCGGCGGATGGGGCCGTCTTTCCGTCGTTCAACTTCCGTATCAGTGCCGAACAAATCATTGTTGGCGCTCTTGAATTGCTCCACGTCGTCGTTGCTCAGGAAATAATGCACGGTCTCGTCGTTGCCATCGCGCACTTTGACCATGAATTGCGGCAACGTGCCATCCGCCCCGCGCTTCGCGACGTAATCCGCAAAATCGCCGCCGAGCCTGCGGATGTATGTCGCGTGTTTATCCAGCGATTCGAGCAGCGACAGAATCTCCTCCAATTGCTTCGGCGCAACTTCGTGGCCGTCCGCGAGGTTTTTCAACTTCACTTCCTCCACCCCGTTTTGGAGCAGAATGCGGTTGAGCTGCACGTCGTCATCGATGTAATCCGTTTTCTTTTTGCGCGTGATGCTGTAAAGCGGCGGCTGCGCGATGTAGACGAAGCCCTGCTTCACGAGCTGCGGCATCTGCCGGTAGAAAAACGTGAGCAACAACGTCCGGATGTGCGAGCCGTCCACGTCGGCATCGGTCATAATGATGATTTTGTGATAGCGCAATTTTTCGAGATTGAACGCGCCTTCACCCTCGCCGTCGCCAATGCCGGTGCCGATGGCGGTGATCATCGTGCGGATTTCGTTGTTCTGAAGAACTTTATCGAGCCGCGCTTTTTCGACGTTAATCAGCTTGCCGCGAATCGGCAGGATGGCCTGGAATTTTCGGTCGCGTCCCTGCTTGGCGGAGCCGCCGGCCGAGTCACCCTCGACGATATACAACTCCGTGTTTTCCGGATCGCGATCCGAGCAATCCGCCAATTTTCCCGGCAAACCGCCGCCAGTCAGCGCGCTTTTGCGCACCGCTTCGCGCGCTTTGCGCGCCGCTTCACGAGCGCGGGCGGCATTCAGCCCCTTGTCGATGACGCGTTTTGCCACTGGGGGATTGGCATCAAAATAAGCCATTAATCCCTCGTAAGTCACCGAGCCAACGATTCTTTCCACCTCAGGCGAAAGGAGTTTCACCTTCGTTTGCGATTCAAATTTCGGATCGCTGTGCTTCACGGAAATCACCGCCGTGAGACCCTCGCGCACGTCGTCGCCCGTGATTTGCGGGTCTTTGTCCTTCAACAACGAATTCGATTTCGCGTATTGATTAATCGCGCGGGTGAGGGCGCTGCGGAAGCCGACCAAGTGTGTGCCGCCGTCGGGATTGTGAATCGTATTGGTGTAGCAAAGCACCTGGTCGTTGTAGCTGTCATTGTATTGCAACACGACCTCGACGTGGACCTCAATTGGCTTATCGTCGAGCTTTTCAACGGTTTCTTTCCGAAACGCAATCGCTTTCGGATGCAGCGGCTCTTTGTTCTTATTGAGCTGTTTGACGAATTCCTCAACGCCGTCCTTGTAAAAATATTTTTCCGGCTTGGCGTCCGTCTTGCGCTCGTCAGTAAAGGTGATTTCCAGGCCGGAATTCAAAAACGCCAGTTCGCGCAGGCGCTGCGAAATAATGTCCGACTTGAATTCAGTCGTTTCACGGAAAATCTCCACATCCGGTTTGAAGGTGATCAATGTGCCCGTATTCTTGGCCTTGCCGATGACGTGCAATTTCTCCGTCGTCTTGCCGCGCTCGAATCCCATCTGGTGTACCTCGCCGCCGCGCGAGACTTCCACCTCGAACCATTCGCTGACGGCGTTCACGCATTTCGCGCCGACGCCGTGCGTGCCGCCGGAAAATTTATAGCCGCCCTGGCCGTATTTGCCGCCCGAGTGAAGCGTCGTGAGGACCATCTCGACACCCGGAATTTTATAAATCGGATGAATATCCACCGGGATGCCTCGGCCATTATCGCGGATGGAAATCGAGCCATCGACGTGAATATTCACCTCGATATGGTCGCAATGGCCGGCGAGATGTTCGTCCACCGAATTATCGAGCACTTCGCTGACGCAATGGTGCAACGCGCGCTCGTCCGTCCCGCCGATGTACATACCGGGCTTCTTGCGGACAGCCTCGAGACCTTCGAGTTTGCCGAGCTTTGAGCTGTCGTATTTTTCCGGTGATTCGGGACTGGTTTGTGACCTTTCTTCGGCTTCTAAAACGTTTTCTTCAGGCATAAAAAATCTTACCGATGGCGTGTGAGCCATCCGGGTTTTCGGTAACAAAAATTCTAGAAAAAATACCCTTTCAACACAACCTTTTGTTTCGTTTTTCGCCCATTAAAAAACACCATTAGTTGTGGAGAATAGAAAGGGGAAACCGGATATATTGCGGTTTCAGGGCTCTCGATTCTGAACGGTTTTAATCTACTCTCAGACGCTTCCGAATGCAATGATTCCGAGCGAAAATTTGACGATTTATTTCCTCGCAAAGAGCGTGCATTTCGAGTGAGTTTTTGCGTGTGTTCGGATTTCCATTCCCCTGACAATATTGCCCTGACATTATCAGAAAACACGCTTGCATTGCGGCGAACGAAACTTACTTTCCACCCATGTCTGTTTTGGAAACAACGAATAAAGAAACAAGCGCCGTCCGCACGGCCACTGCGGCGCCTGCGCAAAAGAATTTCCTCGAGCATCCCGACCGATTTCCCAACCGTCACATCGGGCCGGACGCGGCGCAAACGAAGCACATGCTCGATTTGCTGGGGCGGCCGAGCCTCGACGCTCTTATTGATGCAGCGGTGCCGAAGCAGATTCGGTTACCGCAGCCGTTGCAACTTCCCGCCGGCCGCGGCGAACATGAAGTGCTGGGCGAGCTGAAATCGATTGCTTCGCAAAACCAGGTTTACCGCTCGTTCATCGGCATGGGGTATTATGATTGCATCACGCCCGCCGTCATTCAGCGGAACATTTTGGAAAACCCCGGCTGGTATACCCAATATACTCCTTACCAGGCGGAAATTTCCCAAGGCCGCCTTGAAGCGTTGCTGAATTTCCAAACGATGGTCGCGGATCTCACTGGTTTGGACATCGCCAACGCCTCGCTGCTGGATGAAGCGACCGCCGCCGCCGAAGCGATGACGATGTGCCACGCGTTGAAGGACGGACGGAACGTGTTTTTCGTCTCCGAAGATTGCCATCCGCAAAATATTGATGTCGTGAAGACGCGCGCCAAAGCGCTCGGGATTGAAGTAATTGTGGGCGATGCGACAAAGTTTGAATTTGACGAAAAAGTATTTGGCGCGCTGGTGCAGTATCCAAACACGCATGGCGGTATCATCGATTATTCCGGGTTCATCGAGCAGGCTCATGCGGCCGGGGCGATGGTAACCGTGGCGACCGATTTGCTGGCGTTGACCTTAATTAAACCGCCCGGCGAATTCGGCGCGGACATCGCCGTGGGCAGCGCGCAACGTTTTGGCGTGCCGATGGGCTACGGCGGACCACACGCGGCATTTTTCGCGACCCGCGATGCGTTCAAGCGCCACATGCCCGGCCGCATCGTGGGTGTCTCGAAGGATTCGCGCGGTAAACCTGCTTTGCGGCTCGCGCTGCAAACGCGGGAACAACACATTCGCCGGGAGAAGGCGACTAGTAATATATGCACGGCGCAGGCGTTGCTGGCGAACATCGCGTCGATGTATGCGTGCTATCACGGGCCGGAGGGGTTGAGGAAGATTGCGGAACGAGTGCATCATTTGACTAAAGCGCTAGCGGCAGCATTAGATGCGGTAGAGGGCGGGTGCCACCACGTATTCACGGAACGCCCATACTTCGATACGATCAGAGTAGCTAGTTACGCTGGAAAGGCGAAGGACATTATTGCGCTCGCGGAACAACGACGGATAAATCTACGCGCGTTCGACGACGGCAGCGTTGGCATATCTTTGGATGAAACTACGTGTCCTGAGGATTTGTCAGCCTTGTTCGCGCTCTTTCAAGAGGTGCGTGATAAGGGTTACGATCTCAAAAACCCAAAATCTGACTCTGCTTCTATTGAGAAATTCATCACGGAAGCAGAGGTTCAACTGCCGTCTCAGTTTGCGCGCACGAGTAAATTCCTCCAGCATCCCGTCTTCAATCGATACCACAGCGAAACCGAAATGCTTCGTTACATCAAGCGGCTCGAATCGCGTGACCTCTCGCTCACGACCTCAATGATTCCACTCGGCTCGTGCACGATGAAGCTGAACGCCGCGGCGGAAATGCTGC
Organism: Verrucomicrobiia bacterium; assembly: GCA_036488095.1. Lineage (GTDB taxonomy): Bacteria > Verrucomicrobiota > Verrucomicrobiia > Limisphaerales > DASXHY01 > DASXHY01. The sequence goes on from DASXHY010000328.1 coordinate 8,614, forward strand.
CGATCACTTGGCCGGAATTCGGGAAACTCCATCCCTTCGCGCCGCTCAAACAGGCGCGCGGCTATCAAACGATTTTCAAACAGCTCGAAGAGTGGTTGGGAGAAATCACCGGTTTCGCGGGAATTTCGTTGCAACCCAATGCCGGCTCGCAGGGCGAGTACGCGGGCCTGCTGGTCATTCGCGCGTATCACGAAAATCGCGGCGAGACGCATCGCAACGTTTGCCTGATTCCAACCTCCGCCCACGGTACCAATCCCGCCAGCGCGGTCATGGCCGGGATGAAAGTGGTCGCCGTCGCCTGCGACACGGATGGCAACATCGATCTCACCGACTTGCGTGCCAAAGCCGAGGCGCACAAAAACGATCTCGCCGCGTTGATGGTGACCTATCCCTCGACGCACGGTGTGTTCGAGGAAACCATCAAGGACATTTGCGAAATCATCCACGCGCACGGCGGCCAGGTTTACATGGACGGCGCGAACATGAACGCGCAGGTCGGCCTTTGCCGCCCGGCGGACATGGGCGCGGACGTGTGTCATTTGAATCTGCACAAAACGTTTTGCATTCCGCACGGCGGCGGCGGGCCGGGCATGGGACCGATTGGCGTGGCGGAACATCTCGTCGATTTTCTGCCGGGCCATCCCGTGGTGAATCTCGGCGGCGAGAATCCCATCGGGGCGGTTTCCGCGGCGCCATGGGGTAGCGCGAGTATTTTAATTATCTCGTGGATCTACATCGCGCTCATGGGTGGCGCGGGACTGACCGAGGCCACCAAGTATGCCATCCTGAACGCCAATTACATCGCGCGCCGGTTGGATAAATATTTTCCCGTGCTTTACAAAGGCCACGGCGGACTTGTGTCCCACGAATGCATTCTGGATTTGCGCGCGTTCAAAAGTGTGACCGTCGAGGACGTCGCGAAGCGCTTGATGGATTACGGTTTTCATGCGCCGACCATTTCTTGGCCGGTGCCGGGCACGATGATGATCGAGCCGACCGAAAGCGAATCGCAGGGCGAACTCGACCGCTTATGCGATGCGCTCATCAGCATTCACGGCGAAATTCAGGCGATTGAATCCGGCGCGGTGGACAGGCAAAATAACCTTCTCAAAGGCGCGCCGCACACGGCGGACATGGTGGCGACGGACAAATGGGGCAAGCCCTATTCACGTGAACAGGCGGCGTTCCCCGCCGCCTGGCTGCACGAGCACAAATTCTGGCCATACGTGGGCCGCATCGATAACGTTTTTGGCGATCGCAACCCGGTTTGCACTTGCGTGGGAATGGATGCTTACGAGTAATTGAATAGAACCGAGTATTGCGGCGTCCATCCCTTGGCCGCTCGGCAGGAGCCGGGGCGGCGAAGATGATTCTCGAAAATGGAATTGTATTCCATTGGTGAGGTCGTGTATTGGAAGCGAATATTATGAAAAAACATCACTCCATTGTTCTCGCCGGGATTTGCGCGAGCACATTTTGTTTCACATCGGCGCATGCAGAATCCGTCCAGCCTGCCATGCAACAGGGCGCAGCCGCTGCGCCGCCGGCTACTTACAACTGGTCGCCGACCTCGAGATTTTATGTCGGCGCCGATGCGGGCGGCGCGTTGACCAGCGATACGAGGGTCAAAGAATTTTTCGGACCGGTGAACCCGGGCACGAAGGTTAGCCTGGACCCCGGTGTGCGCGTGGGATTCGTCGGCGGCTATAAACTGACCGATTGGTTTTCCGTCGAAGGCGAAACAGGAGTCATCGCCAATAATGTCAAATCGATCACCGGCGCGAGCATCGATGGCAATGCGACTCTGGCCAACGTGCCGTTCCTGCTCAACGGGCGGTTCGAATTGCCGCACGGCCGATGCCCCGTGACGCCTTATTTCGGCGGCGGCGCGGGCGGCTCCGCTTCGGTTTTCAACCTCGAGCACGACATGGATCTCAATGGCGTGCATTTGAGAGGCAGCGACGCCGCGGTGGTTTTTGCGTATCAAGCTTTCGCGGGCTTGCGTTATGCCATCAACGATCAAATGGGCATCGGCGTGGAATATCATTATTTCTGCACGACCGGCCCGACGTGGAGCGGCGACACCTTTGGAACGGCGTCAGATCATTTGCGCTTTCTCGGTGTGCAAAGCCATACCATCAGCCTTGCGTTTGATTTTCATTTTTAAGCGCGCCGGTTGAATTAAAAAAGTGAGCGCCGATCTTTCGATCGGCGCTTTGGCTTTTGACGTGCTGCAATCCGATTGCGGGTATCGAATACTTGCGGCAAATTGCGTGCATGGCCGAACCACGTTTATGGACGCTCGCGCGCAAGCTTCAGGCGACGGCGCAGACGGGCCTCGAATTCAATGCCAACGAATACGACCGCGAGCGATACGAACTGGTGGGGAAGATTGCCGCGGAATTGATGGCAGCGCATTGCGAAACGCCGATTGAGACGTTCCAGAAAATGTTCGATGGGCAAGAGGGCTATGCGACGCCCAAAGTGGACGTGCGCGCGGCGGTGTTTCGCGATGGAAAAATCCTCCTTGTCCGCGAAGCCGCCGACGGCTTATGGACGATGCCGGGCGGCTGGTCCGATGTGAATGATTCGCCGCGCGAAGCGGTCGAGCGCGAGGTGCGGGAGGAATCCGGCTTCCGTGTGAAGGCTACAAAACTCGCCGCCGTCTACGATCGGGCGAAACATCCCCACGATCCGCCGCTGCCGTTTCACGTCTATAAAATGTGTTTCGTCTGCGAAATCATCGGAGGCGAAGCGACCCCGAGCCGGGAAACGCCGGAGGTCGGTTTCTTTGCGTTGGACGCATTACCGCCGCTTTCCGTATCGCGCATTTTGGATTTCCAGATTCGTCGCACGTTCGAGCACGCAAAAAATCCAGCGCTGGCGACGGATTTTGATTAGGAGCCTATAACAAAATGAGGAACGGGCGCGCTGTTTTCTGGCGGGCGTCTGGCAAGGCGCGACGAGGGAAGATAGCCTCAGCGCTCTCTGGCTGAGAAGCAACGCCGTCAGACGCCCGCCAGAAAA
>DASXHY010000368.1:0-3693 GCA_036488095.1 Verrucomicrobiia bacterium
GGTCGCCGCCTATCAAACCAAGCTGAAAATGTCCGGGTATAATCCGGCCAAAGAGCTGAACGACCGCCTGATTGCCAAGATGGCCGCAACGCAGAAGCTGTAGCTCCTGGTGGCACGGGCGTCTCGCCTGTGCGTTTCGATGCACACCGGCAGGACGGCCGTGTCCGCGGAAGCCGCAACCCCGCCGCCCGCTTCCCGTTTCAAGAATAAGCGCCAAAATTCCCCGTTAGGCTAGAATTCATTAGCCAAGTTACACAGGGTCGGCTATCTATAATTCAGAGGCGATGAGCGCGAAAAAACTGGCGGATGACGATAATCTGATGACGAAAGAATTTCTCGTCCTGAACAAGCTGGGCATTCATGCCCGGCCGGCGGCGTTGTTTGTGAAAACAGCGAACCGTTTTTCGTGCGATATTTTTGTGGAAAAGGACGGCGAGAAAATCAACGGCAAGAGCATCATGGGCCTGATGATGCTCGCGGCCGGCCCGGGCAGCAAATTGACCGTTCATGCGATCGGTGCGGATGCTTCCAAAGCCCTCGCGGAGATCGAAAGCCTCATCAAGCGGAAGTTTGATGAGGAATGAGGGCATTGCAAACCGCGAGTATTCGGCTAAAATGCGGCCATGAGCAAAGTTGAGCAAATCGAGAACGATTTGAAGAACCTTCCGCCGGATGACTTGCGGAAGATACGCGACTGGCTCAACGATTTGCTCGAAGACGAGTTGGAGTTCAAGCCCGAATTCGAGGCCGATATTCGCGAATCCGAGCGCGAGATGCGCGCCGGTGTTCGCATATAAGAGAAGGGGAGCGCACGCGTCCCGCGTGCTGTTTTCGGCGTCGCGCCGAAAACATTCGTCTATCCATTATTCATCAACTTGGCGCTCCAACTTTGGACTTTGAACTTTGGACCTTGGACTTTAGCCTGTCCCCATGGCTGCCGCAGAAATTGATGTCAAATACGTCGCGCATCTCGCGCGTATTGCGCTTTCGCCCGAAGAGGAGCAAAAGCTCGGCGCGTAACTCGGAAATATCCTTGGCTACATCGAAAAACTACTCGCATGAAACAGCGCTACAAAAAGAAGGCGATGATTGGGATCCCTCTCGGATTATCATTGTTCCTGGGCGGTTTTGTAATGCCATTCTTGCATATCTTTCCGCGCTCGGTTGCTTTGGCTTTGCTGGCGTTAGTCGCTGTCGTATGCGGACTCGTCCTTTATGTTTGGGGTTGCCTTTCGCTCGCGGAGGCCAAAGGTTACAGCACGGCATTGGTCCTTACCGTTTTCTTGGGAGTATTATTTCCGGTGGTCGTGTTGCTCGCACTTCCCGACAAGAACAAGCATCACCGTAGACACCCAAATCGCCCGTGAAGATTTAGAGGCCACGGATTACCGCGCGGTCTGATATGGCCGACGCCAGTCCAACTTTGGACTTTGAACTTTGGACCTTGGACTTTAGCCTGTCCCCATGGCTGCCGCAGAAATTGATGTCAAATATGTCGCGCATCTCGCGCGCATTGCGCTTTCACCTGAAGAGGAGCAAAAGCTCGGCGCGCAACTCGGAAACATCCTTGGCTACATCGAAAAACTGAACCAGGCCGATGTCAGTGGAGTGGAACCCACCGCCCACGCGTTTCCGCTGGTGAATGTCACGCGGCCCGATGAAACGCGCCCCTCGATGTCCAACGAAGACGCTTTGCGCAACGCACCCGCTAAGGCCAACGGCCTGTTCATCGTGCCGAAAATCGTGGAGTAATAGATCCCCATGTCGAAGAGTTTAACGCAAAGGCGCAAAGGTGCAGAGACGCAAGAGTTCTTCTTGAGTGTATCTCATCACTGTCCTTGGAACAACGGGAATCAACTCCCTCTCCTCCATGAAATGGAGGAGAGGGCTGGGGTGAGGAGGTGCTTTTCGATCCCCAAAATTAACGAGAAGCCCCTCACCCCGCTCCTTCGTCGCAGGGCGAGGGATATGGAAACCAAGGACAGTTTCAAGATGCACCCGTTCATCTTTTCTCTGCGCCTCTGCATCTTTGCGCCCTTGCGTTGAAAAACAAGATGCTCAATCAACTCACCATTTCCGAACTCACCGCCAAACTTCGCGCACGCGAAGTTTCCGCCCGCGAAACCATGCAGGCGTGCCTCGATCAGATCCACCGCGTGGATAAGCAAATCCACGCGTTTATCAGCTACGATGCCACCGACGCTCTCGCGCAGGCGGACGCGGCCGATAAAGCCCTCGCGAATGGCGCCGCGGACCTCCCACTGCTCGGCGTGCCGATCGCGGTGAAGGATGTGCTGGCAGTGAAGGGCCAGCCGCTGAATTGCGGTTCGAAAATCCTGGGCAAATTCGTTTCGCCTTACGATGCGACAGCGATTCAAAAACTGAAGGCGGCGGGTGCAATTATTTTTGGACGCTTGAACATGGATGAATTCGCGATGGGCAGCTCGACGGAAAATTCCGCGTTCGGCGTCACCCGCAATCCCTGGGACACCGCGCGCATTCCGGGCGGGTCATCCGGCGGTTCGGCGGCGGCCGTGGCGTCGGATGAATGCATCGCCACGCTCGGCACGGACACGGGCGGTTCGATTCGCCAGCCGGCAGCGTTGTGTGGCGTTGTGGGCATGAAACCGAGTTACGGGCGGATTTCGCGCTACGGATTGGTCGCGTTTGCGTCGTCGCTCGACCAGATTGGGCCGTTCACAAAAAACGTGCGCGATGCGGCCACGTTGCTGGAAGCGATGAGCGGGATCGATCATTGCGATTCCACCAGCGTGCCGCAGCCGGTGCCACATTACGCGGCCAGGCTGGAAGGCGGCGTCAAAGGCCTGAAGCTCGGTTTGCCGAAGGAATACATGATTGGCGGTCTTGACCCGGAGATAAAACAGGCGGTGGACACGGCGGTGAAGCAGCTTGAGAAACTCGGCGCGGAAATCATCGAGGTCTCGCTGCCGCACACCGATTATGCGGTCGCGACTTATTATATCATCGCCACAGCGGAAGCTTCGGCGAACCTCGCCCGTTTCGACGGCGTGCGCTACTGCGCCCGGGTGGATGGCAAGGACCCGGTCGAGATGTACGGCAAAACGCGCGGCGCGGGCTTCGGCGCGGAAGTGAAGCGGCGAATCATTCTCGGCACCTACGTCCTCAGCAGCGGTTATTACGATGCGTATTATCTCCGCGCGCAAAAAGTCCGCACGCTGATCCGCAATGACTTTTTAAAAGCGTTCGAAAAAGTGGACGCCATTGTGACACCGACCACGCCGACCGCGGCGTTTAAGATCGGTGAGAAATCCGACGATCCGCTGCAGATGTATCTCTCGGATATTTTCACCATCTCGTGCAACCTCGCGGGAATTTGCGGGCTGAGCCTGCCCTGCGGTTTTACGAAATCGCCGATGCTGCCGATCGGATTGCAATTACTCGGCAAACCGTTCGGCGAGGAGACGATTCTGAAAATCGCCCACGCCTACGAGCAAAGCACGAATTGGCACAAGGAAAAACCCGCCCTTGCGGAGTGAAGATACCCGAAGCCTTTGGGTGGCCGATGACGAAATAAATCCCGCCGTTGTATTTTTGGCTGGCCGCGATTACGGCCACTGGGTTAAAATAGGTGCACATTTATGGAGAAGCACAAGGCGGTGGTTTCGCAAACAAGGATCCGGCCAAAGTTAAAAAAGAGTTGGAGTTATCTTG
>DASXHY010000369.1:0-9272 GCA_036488095.1 Verrucomicrobiia bacterium
GGCGGCCAGATGCCGCTCATCCGCCGCATCCCCAAGCGCGGTTTCAACAACGCCCGCCATGCGACCGTTTACATTCCCGTGAACGTCGAAGCGCTGAACGTTTTTGAAGACGGCGCGCGGGTTGATTTTGAAGCGTTGCGCAGCGTTGGCCTGGCCAACGGCAAGGGCGATGGCATCAAGATTCTCGGTGATGGCGAAGTGACCAAGAAGCTTTCCGTGAGCGCGCACGCGTTCAGTGCTTCCGCCAAGGCCAAGATTGAGGCCAAGGGCGGAACCTGCGAATTGGTCGGCGGTAAAAAGGCTGAAACTGCGAAGGCTTAAGTCGCGCCATGTTTCGTTCCATCGTTAATACCTTCAGTAACTGCTTCAAAATCCCGGAATTAAAATCCCGGATTATTTTTACGGTTATCGTCCTGGCCATTTGCCGGTTGACGGCCTACATCCACATCCCGGGATTAGATTCCAAGACGTTGAACGATGCGTTCGAAGCAGCGTCGAGCAAGGGCAACGGCGGTCCGCTCGGCATGCTGGGCGCGTTTTCCGGCGGCGCCATCCAGAATTGCGCGATTGGCGCTTTGACGATCATTCCGTACATCAGTGCGACGATCATCATTCAATTGTTGACGGCGGTTGTGCCGCAGTTGAGCAAGATGGCCCGCGAGGAAGGCGGACGCGCGAAGATTATTCAGTACGGACGGTACCTGACGGAGTTGCTGTGTTTGGGGCAGGGGTTGTTCACGGCCATCGGCTACGAGCATCCGGAAGGTGTGTTGGGCATCAAGCTCGAGCATCCTTTGGTGCTTTATCCGGAGAATTGGATTTGGTGGTATCGCATTCAAACGACCATCGTTTTGACAACGGGCACGATGCTCCTGATGTGGTTGGGTGAGCAAATCACCGATCGCGGCATTGGCAACGGTGTGTCGCTGATTATCACGATCAACATTTTGTCACGGTTGCCGCAAGCCATGTTTGGGGTCAGGGACATGTTCGCCGGCGCGGGGCCGGAAGCGAAATCCAATATTTTTCACGCGATTGCGTTGCTGCTGTTGCTGGCGGGCGTGATTGCGGGCATCGTGGCCGTCACCCAGGCGCAGCGAAAGATACCTGTGACGTATGCGCAACGGGCGGTCGGGCGCAAGGTTTACGCGGGCGGCACGAATTACATGCCGCTGCGGGTGAATTATGCGGGCGTCATGCCGGTGATTTTCGCGCAATCCATCCTGATGTTTCCGCAAAAAATCGCGCAAAGCATCGGCAAGTCATTCAATTTGAAGTTTTTCATCGATATTGCGAACTACCTGAACGAAGGCGCGTTTCTTTATATCGCGGTCTTCTCGTTGCTGATCCTGTTCTTCTCGTATTTCTGGGTGGCGACGCAGTTCAATGAATTGCAAATCGCGGATGACTTGAAGAAGAACGGCGGTTATATCCCGGGTGTGCGTCCGGGCCAGGCGACGACTGATTACCTGCACAACACGATGAGCCGCATCACGCTGGCCGGCGCAATCTTCCTGGTCATCATCTCGATCATACCAATTATTTTAGGCCGCGTGATGCATATCCCGTGGACGGTTTACCAGTTCTTCGGCGGCACCAGCATGTTGATCGCGGTGGGCGTGATGCTGGACACGATGCGCCAGATGGAATCGCATTTGTTGATGCGCCATTACGACGGGTTTTTGAAGAAGGGGCGCTTGAAAGGCCGGTTTTGATTCCTGCTCTTAACCCGCAGGGCTCCGGCAGAGCGGCCATTTTCGGGTTAAGATACATCGGTGAAAAAGAAGATCATTTTGAAGGGCGAGCAGGAGTTGGAAGCGATGCGGCCGGCATGCGCGATTGCGGGTGCGGTGTTGAATGACGTGGCGGCGTTCATCAAACCTGGTGTTACGACGAAGCAGGTGGATGAGTTCGCGGCGCAGCGGATGAAGAGTTACGGTGCAAAGAGCGCGTTTCTCGGCTACCGCAAATATCCGTGTCAGGCGTGTATTTCGGTGAACGAACAGGTCGTTCATGGGCTGGCTGGCCCTCGAATTTTGAAGTTCGGTGATATCGTAAGCCTGGATGTGGGTGTGGTTTACAACGGCTACATCGGCGATACGGCCCGGACGGTGGCAGTGGGTGGTTGCGGGGTGCTGGCGCAGCGGCTGATGGATGTGACGGAAAAGGCTCTGTATGAAGGGATTGCGCAGGCGCTGGCGGGCAACCGGGTTACGGACATATCGCGCGCGGTCCAGAACTACGTGGAAAACAACGGTTTTAGCGTGGTCCGGGAATTTGTGGGTCACGGCGTCGGGAAGTCGATGCATGAAGAGCCGCAAATCCCGAATTTTGTGGATTCGCGGAGCAATGATAAGCTGGAGCCGGGCATGACTTTAGCGATAGAGCCGATGGTTAATGCCGGCGGGCCGGGCGTAAAAATTTTGAATGACGACTGGACAGTGGTCACTCAAGATGGTTCATTATCCGCTCATTTTGAGCATACGGTGCTGGTCACCGAGGGTGAACCGGAAATTTTGACATGGCCGGAGAAAGTGCCTTCAAAGTTGAAGGTGTAGTCGTCGAGACATTGCCGCACCGATTGTATCGGGTGGAATTGTCGAACGGCCACAAAGTGCTCGCTTACGCGACGGGCAAAGCGAAGCAGAGTTTCGCCGCGAAAACGGGCGATAAAGTGAAATTGCAGATGTCGCCTTACGATTTGTCGGAAGGGCGGATCGTGGTGGATGAGCCGGTTAAATAAGTGATTGGTTAAACGGTTAAATAGGCGAAAGCGCCGGGCCCAATTACTCATTTAACTTGTTTAACTGATTTAACAGATAAAAAAATGAAAGTTCGCGCATCAGTCAAAAAGCTTTGCGAAAATTGCAAGATCATCCGGCGCAAGGGCGTCATTCGGGTCATTTGCAGCAACAAACGGCACAAGCAACGGCAAGGATAATTTATGGCACGTATTATTGGTGTGGAAGTTCCGCCGAATAAGCGCATTGATATTGCGCTGCGGTATATTTATGGCATCGGCCCGACCAACGCGGTCGAGATTTTGGCGAAAGCCAACATCGATCCGAAGATCCGAGCGAAGGATCTCAGCGAAGCGCAGCTTTCGCAGATCGTCCATGCGATCCAGGACGGGAAGTATGTCATTGAAGGCGATCTTCGCCGCGAAATCGGCATGAACCTCAAGCGTTTGCAGGGCATCAAGTGCTATCGCGGTGTCCGCCACGTGCGCGGTCTCCCGGTGCGCGGCCAGCGCACGCAAACCAACGCCCGCACGCGCAAAGGTCCGCGCAAGACGGTCGGCGTGCAACGCAATCCGAACGCGAAGACGGGCATTCACTAAGGATTTACGATTTTAGATTTCCGATTTACGATTTATTTTTATGGCTGACGACAAAAAGAAACCCGCGCCGAAGAAAGAGGGCAAACCCGAAGGCGCTGCCGCTGAAAAGCCGGCGAAGGCTGCTGACGAAACCAAGGCGAAGAAAGCCCCGGCTGCCGCTGGCGCTCCTGCCGCCGTTGCCGAAGCACCCAAGCCCGCCGAGGGCGCCGCTCCGGTGGCTGCCGGTTCGGCTCCGACCGCTGCGGAATTGCTGGCTGATGATTTGGCCGGCAAGAAAATCGTCAAAGCCAAGGGCGCAAAGAATATTTCCGTGGGCATCGCGAACATTCTCGCGACGTTCAACAACACGCAGGTCACGATTACCGACATGCAGGGAAACCTGCTGGGTTGGTCGAGCGCCGGCCGGGTTGGTTTCAAAGGCTCGCGCAAAAGCACGGCTTAAGCCGCGCAACAGGTGGCGCAGGACGCCGCCCGCCAGGCGATGTCGCATGGCATGAAGGAAGTGGAAATCCGGGTCAAAGGTCCGGGCTCCGGCCGTGAATCGGCAATTCGCGCGTTGCAGGCGATCGGCCTGGAAATCACGACCATCAAGGACGTGACGCCGGTGCCGCACAACGGCTGCCGCCCGCGCAAAAAGCGCCGCGTGTAAATCAATCGCAAATCGAAAATCGTAAATTTATATGGCTCGTTATACAGGTCCCCGCGTTCGCATCAGCCGCCGGTTCGGAGTTCCGATCTTCGGCCCGACAAAATATTTGGAACGCCGCAATTACGGTCCCGGCGTTCACGGCCCGAAGTCCCGCCGCAAGCACACCGATTACGGCCTCGGCCTCATCGAGAAGCAGAAGCTCCGTTATTATTACGGCCTGCTCGAGCGCCAGTTCCGCGGTGTTTACGAGAAGGCGCTGCGCCGCCGCGGTGTTACCGGCGAGCAGATGCTGCAGATTTTGGAGACGCGCCTCGACAACGTCGTTTTTCACCTGGGCCTGGCCAGCACGCGCGCCGCGGCGCGCCAGATGGTTTCGCACGGTCACATCCAGGTGAACGGCCGCAAGGTCAATGTGCCGTCGTACAGCCTGAAGGTGAACGACGCGATCACGGTGAAGAACACGAATGTGTCGCGCCAGTTGGCCACCAAGAACCTTGAAATGTCAACCAGTCGCGCGGTGCCGGATTGGATGTCGTTGAACAAGGAAGAATTTAAGGGCGTTGTGATGCGCATTCCGACTCGCGACGAGATCAACCCGATTGCCAACGAACAGGCGGTCGTCGAATTTTATTCCCGCTAAGTAAATGAAACCGCTCTGAATTGTAGCGGCGCTCTGTGAGCGCCGGAAAAATTGGCGACGGTCACAGACCGCCGCTACATTGAAGAGCAAAAACAATTATACGGACTGCTTCGGTTGCGGGAATAAATAGCCGGAGCAGTCAGATTAAAATTGTTGAAAGGATAATATGCCAGTACGTCTAGGACGTTTTGAAATGCCCAAACGGTTGACCAAGGATGAGTCGACCTCGACCGATACCTACGCGAAATTCATCGCGGAACCCTTTGAAACCGGCTACGGTCACACCGTTGGCAACTCGCTTCGCCGCGTGCTCCTGAGCTCGCTCGAAGGCGCGGCCATCACCTCGATCAAGATCGACGGCGCGATGCACGAATTCGCCACCGTGGACGGCGTGGTGGAGGACGTTACGGAGATCGTTTTGAATCTCAAGAAAGTGTTGTTCAAGGCGCACACGCGCGACCCGCAGACGCTGTTGCTTTCCGCCAATAAGGAAGGCGATGTGACCGCGGCGGACATCCAGCTCAACCAGAATGTTGAACTGGTGAACCCGACCCAGCACATTTGCACGCTCGACAAGAAAAAGAAGTTCGAGATGGAGCTGGAAGTGAAAATCGGCCGCGGATTTTTGCCGGGCGACGAAAACAAGAAGCCCAACCAGGCCATTGGCGTGGTGGCGATTGATTCGTTGTTCTCGCCGGTGACGCGCGTTCGTTACTTTGTGGAAAGCGCCCGCGTCGGCCAGCGCACGGATTACGATCGTTTGGTGCTGGAAGTCTGGACCGACGGCCGCATTTCTCCCGATGACGCCCTGACCCAGGCTTCGGCGATTCTCGCGCATCACCTCGATGTGTTTGTCGGCTACGACAAGAGCGCGGTGGAATTCGAAGAAGTCGTGGACAAGCAGGACGAAGAAAAGTCCAAGCTCAAGAAACTGCTTAACATGAGCGTGAACGAAATCGAGCTGAGCGTCCGCGCGGCGAATTGCTTGAACAACGCGAACATTACGACCGTCGGCCAATTGGCGATGAAGACGGAGAGCGAAATGCTCAAGTATCGCAACTTCGGCAAGAAATCGTTGAACGAAATCAAGGACAAGCTCACGGCGCTGGGTCTCTCCCTCGGCATGAGCTTCGAGCCTGATTTGCTCGACGCGCCGAAGGAAGAAAACACGACTTTGGTGAACCGATAAAACCAATTCGTCTTCAATCCTCCTCGTCCTCGTGCTCGTTCCCGTAATCGGGAAGGGTTCGAGGACGAGGAGGAGAACGAGGACGACGATGAAAGAATTTAGTTATGCGACATTTAAAACGCACCGCCAAGTTGGGCCGCACCGGTGAACACCGGAATGCGATGCTCGCCAACCTGGTTTGCAGCCTCATCAAACATAAACGCGTGACGACCACGCTCGCGAAGGCGAAAGCCGCGCGGTCGGTGGCCGAAAAATTGGTCACACTCGGCAAAAAAGACACGGTCCATGCCCGCCGGCTGGTGGCCGCCCGTTTGCACCAGGAGGATGCGACCAAGATCCTGTTTGCCGAAATCGCGCCTGCGCAGAAAGATCGCAACGGCGGTTATACGCGTATCGTGAAGCTGGGCGGCACTGTTGGCAAATATGCCGGACACCGCCAGGGCGACGCCGCGGACATGGCCATCCTTGAATGGGTGGACATTGCAACGGCCACGGAAACACCAGTCGCGGAAAAACCGGCTGCCGAAACGAAGCCAGCCGAGGAGTCGCAGGAAGAAAAAGCGGAGAAGAAGGGTAAAAAGAAAAAAGAGGAAGCCGCTGAAGCCAAGGCCTGAGTTGGCGTAAAATAAAATTGCAAAGCCCGTTCGCAAGAACGGGCTTTTTTTGTTTGCTGGCGGCGCCGGAGCGCCGGCGTCTCGCCGGCCTGGGCGGATGCGCGCCAGAAAAAATTTGAGACTCGTCACCTCGTCTCCTACAGTCCTGTTCATGAACGACTCGCTGAAACGTTGCTTCGGGGACGGTGATGAGCTGTACATGGCTTACCACGACAATGAATGGGGCGTGCCGGTGCATGACGACCGGCACCTGTTCGAGATGCTCATCCTGGAGGGCGCGCAGGCGGGACTGAGTTGGATTACGATTTTAAAGAAGCGGGAAAATTACCGGCGCGCTTTCGACAATTTTGATGCGCGAAAAATTGCGCGTTACGATGCGCGAAAGATTCAGAAATTGTTGGCGGATCCGGGCATTGTGCGCAATCGCCTGAAAGTGAACGCGACGGTGCAAAATGCGAAGGCGTTTCTGACGGCGCAAAAGGAGTTCGGCAGCTTCGACAAATACATCTGGCAATTCGTGGGAGGGAAACCGATTCGGAATTCATGGAAGCGAGGCCAGATTCCGGCCAAGACGAAAGAGTCGGATGCGATGAGCAAAGACTTGCTCAAGCGCGGTTTCAAGTTTGTAGGTTCAACGATCTGCTATGCCTTCATGCAGGCCGTGGGAATGGTGAATGATCATTTGGTGGATTGTTTTCGGCATGAGAAAACCCAGTAGCCCGCCGCCATTTACGATTTACGATTGACGAGCGTCAGGGCTTTTTTGAAGGGTTTTGATCCGCCTAGCCAAGCCGTTAAAACGGCTGAAAAAATATTAATCATCGCTATACCACCGGGCTGAAGCCACGGTGTTAATGAGAGGAACGAAAAGCAAATGATTTTAGATGTGTCTGCGCTGTTGACGAGCGTTAGGACCGTTCAACACGCTCGTCAATCGTAAATCGTAAATTCAACGGCGTAACAACAGCCAAACAGAAACCGCGATTACAAGGACTGCCACCAACCACCAAAACCAGTGGATACCGCGAGGAACCAGTTTTTTTCCTCCACCGAATTCTCGCTTCACGAATTCTCCGTAATCGAAATCCTCGTCCGGCAAATCCAGGCCTTGAGTGCCGGCTTCCTCCGACCAGCCGGTTTTCTCGTCCGCGCCGCATTCGGGACAGGCCTTGGCGTTCGGCGGGACTTCGGCGCCGCAGACGGGGCAAACTTCGGGAATCATTTTCAATTTACGATTTACGATATACGATTTACGAGCGGCAAGGTGGTCAAAAATCTTCGGCGTGCGAAAGCCGTGGGCTGCAAGTTTGAACAAAATGGAGGTTTTCGATTACGATCGGCAATCTACGTCAATAAGCTCGTCAATCGTCAATCGTCAATCGTAAATCGCAAATTCACCCGCCGACACCAGCGTAATCCTCGTCCACCTTAAGGTCCACGCCCATGAGGACATAATCGTGCGAGATGGCTTGCATGTCTTTCACGTAATCTTCGAGGCGGAGCAGGTTGCTGAACCCGAGCATGGCAAACATTTTGATGGCCGCTTCCTGTTCGCCAATAAATTCCGCCTCCACGCGTTCGAGGCCAAGATTGCGGGCAATCTGCACAATTTCCGTGACCATGGCGCGCGCCAGGCCGCGCCCGCGGTATTGCGGCAGGACGAGCACGCTCACGCGGCCAATGTGGCGTTTCCAACCGCCGAGCTGTTGATGCAATGTGGCGTCGCCGACAATTTTCCCGTCGCAAGTGGCGAGCAGAGGAAGATTGCGGCCGAGATCGATATTCTGGCACCACTCGCGAATCACATTCGGCTGCGTGACGCGGTGCTTGATGAACATGCGTTCCTCCTCGGGCACGGCGAGGAAGAAATCGTGGAATTTTTTTTCGTCATCTTTCTTGAGCGGACGCAGGGAGCATTGGAACTTGTCCTTCAAGAGAATTTTTTTGGGAAACTTTTGGAGTTCGAGTTCGAGAGACATAGGATTCCTGTTCGATTGCTCCTAGTGTTCGCAGAGAAGGAGGGGAGATGTCAACTCTGTGGAAAAGCTCCAAATTCCAAGCGCCAAACTCCAGAGAAGCACCAATTTTCAAGTTCCAAAGGCGAACCCACCCGTGCTGTTGGAGCTTGGTGCTTGCAGCTTTGGACAGAATCCTGCGAATTCTTCCCGTTTTAGAATAGTCGCGGCGGTTCGCCCGCAATTCCGTAAGCGTGCTCAAAAAGATGTTCGTCAACGTTGCCCGGGTCGAGGCTCCAACGGCCGGCCAGCGCGGAAACTTTTTCCACATTGGCAGCGATGAGGTCGGATTGTTCGAACGTTTCGTCCGGTGATTCGAAATATTGAAAACATTTCAGCCCAAATTCCGATTCGGCGCGGGTTTCGGTTCCCTGGTTCCACAGGGTCGTGCCGGCCCACGCGTAGCCGCGCACGACGCGACCGCCCTCCACGCGCACCCAGGCGTGATGCCCGAGCGCGCGATTGGCCTGAAAGAACTGCACGTGACCGAGCTTGTGACTGAGGCCCGTGAGAAACCGGAAGCAAACATCGGCGTCGTCCGCCGGGTCCGGCAGGCCGGAACCGATAATCAAAACCCAGCCTTTCACCGGCGGAGCGATAAAGAGTTTTTCGTCGCCCGCGAGCCCTTCCAACCACGTGCAGGGTTGGACGTTATTTAGCCCGAGGGCCATTTGGACGGCGTGGACGTTTCGGCTGCGCACGGCGAGCCAAAGTGTGGGCCGCTTAAGCGCGACGGGTGTCAACGCGAGAGTAATATCCTTGAAGCTTTGTGAGAATTGCGTTTCGGCCTGGAGTTGTTTGCGTTTCCAGCCCAAAACCAGAAGC
>DASXHY010000232.1:0-2457 GCA_036488095.1 Verrucomicrobiia bacterium
GTCGCGATGACCTTTTTGGGCGCCAACCTCTACGTCGCGGGACTGTTCACCAACGCTGGCGGCCTGACCGCCAGTCACATCGCCATGTGGGATGGAAATGTCTGGTCACCAGTCGGTGGCGGAGTCGTCGGTAACGGAACCGTGGACACCTTGACGACTGTTGGCACCAATCTTTACGCCGGTGGCACGTTTACGAACATGGGCGGCGTTCCGGCGAGCCGGATTGCCAAATGGGACGGGAATGTCTGGTCGGCACTCGGCAGTGGTGCCTCCGCGACGGTATTGACGTTATATTCCGCGAGTCCAAACATATACGCCGGCGGCACTCTGCGCGCGGCCGGCGGCAAGCCATCCCAGTTTCTTGGACTGTGGAACGACGGGGTGAATTTCAACACGCCGCAGCTTTCCAATGCTGTGTGGCTTGGGGCAGGGCAGTTTCGCGCGCGCGTTTACGGGGCGCCAGGAGCGACGAATGTTGTTGAAGCCAGCACGGATTTTAGCGCGTGGACGCCGGTCGTCACCAATAGCGTCGGCATTTATGATTTCACCGATCCGTCGGCCGCCAATTATCCGATCCGATTCTATCGGGCAAGACTCGTTCCATAAAATCCGCGGCGGAATTATTTCTGCGCGCCGCGGACGAATTTCTCAATTCGGTCGAGGCCCTTCTCGATATTCGCCATGCTGGTGGCGTAGCTGATGCGGAGGTAATCATCGGCGCCGAAGGCGATGCCGGGGACGGCGGCGACTTTTTGTTGCTCCAAAAGTTTCGCGCAGAAGTCGGTCGAGTTGAGGCCGGTTTTGGAGATGTTCGGAAAAAGATAGAATGCGCCTTTGGCGTTCACGCAGGAAATGCCGGGAATGCTGTTGAGTTTTTTGAAGGCGAACTGGCGGCGCTTGTCAAATTCCGCGAGCCATTTGGGCAAATGATCCTGCGGGCCGGTCATGGCCGCAACGCCGCCTTTTTGGGCGAATGATGTCGGGTTGCTGGTGCTGTGGCTTTGGATGGCATCGATGGCTTTGGCGATGGGCTCGGGCGCGGCGCACCAGCCGAGTCGCCAGCCGGTCATGCTCCACGCTTTGGCGAAGCCGTGGACGACGATGGTGTGGTCGTAATGGGCCGGCGAAAAGCTCGCGACGCTTTTGACCTTCGCGCCATCATAAATGAGATGCTCGTAAATTTCGTCGCTCATAATGAGCACGTTTTTTTCGACACAGATATCGCCGAGGGCTTTGATTTCTTCGGGCGTATAAACGGAGCCGGTGGGATTGCTCGGGGAATTCAGGATGAACAATCGCGTGCGCGGCGTAATCGCGGCGCGGAGTTGTTGGGGCGTGACTTTGAATTCGGTCTTGTCGCTGGTGGTGAGGATGACGGGGGTCGCGCCGGCGAGTTTGACCATTTCCGGATAGCTCAGCCAATAGGGCGCGGGAATGATGACTTCATGGCCTTCTTCGCAGGTGGCGAGGATGACGTTGTAGCAGGAATGTTTGCCGCCGCAGGAGACAATAATTTGCGAGGGCTTGTAGGTGAGGCCGTTTTCGCGTTTGTGTTTGTCGGCAATGGCCTGGCGCAATTCGGGGATGCCAGCGGCGGGGGTGTATTTGGTGAAACCGTCGGCGAGCGCTTTGGCGGCGGCGTCTTTGATGTGTTGCGGGGTGTCAAAATCCGGTTCGCCCGCGCCGAAGCCGACGACGTCCTCGCCGGCGGCTTTCATGGCCTTGGCTTTGGAATCAATGGCCAGCGTGAGCGAGGGGCTGAGCGACGCGGCGCGTTTGGAAATTTTGTAATTCATATCGCGCGTGGAAAGATACGAGCGCAAGGCGGCAGCGCAAGTGAAATGGGGGGCGTGTTACGTTTTACGTGTTGCGTGGTGCGTTTTCCTTGGACTGTGAGCGGGGGTGATAGTTCGCACGGGCGAGACGACCGTGCCACCATTAATTTCCGCCGGCGCCTTTGATGCATTGCTGAATGCGACGAAGGTCTTGGAGGTCGTCCGGCGAGGTGGTGTGGCTGCCGGCGGGGAGGCCGCCTTTGGGGGCTTTCCATTTCCAGGTTTCAACGTGGCCATCGGCAAAGGTGAGATTGCAACTGCGCGTGTTGTGGCGCGAGGCGGGGATGTCCAACCACCAGTCCTGAAAATAGGAACCGACGGGCATGACGCCGAAGGTGGGGTCCGTGATTTCATCGGCGTCGGTGTCGATGAAGACGAACAGGTGAGAGGGGTTGGGGATTTCGGATTCTCTTTCGAAGTGATTGTCGTTGGTGAGATCGATGCTGTTGCTCATGTTGAAACTGCGGTTGCGCACGAGGTCCGGGTGGCCGGTGACGGTGGAGGTGTCCGCCGGGCAATGGTAGATGGCCGGGTTCTGGTTGTAATAAAACAGCAGTGAATTTGTATCGCTGATTGGATTTGTGTCGAACGGCGCGAGGGAGCGGCACCAACTGATGTCATT
>DASXHY010000417.1:0-2583 GCA_036488095.1 Verrucomicrobiia bacterium
CTCTTCGGAAATCGCCGAAATTACGCCGCGCTGTCCCGCGCGTATCTCAGAATGAGACAGCGTACCGGCGCATTTTCGAGTTGAACAAAACCATCAAAGAAAGTGTCATCTAGTTGTGTCAGTTGAGCCATCACCCTTGCCCCTTGATGAAAACCCCTGGGTAGTCAAAGAACTTTCGCCGGATGATTTCCCGTGGAAACGTTCCCGCTCGGGCTTCGCCGTGTTCTTTTTCTTTTCGTTGCTCGTCGCCTTCACCCTTTTGAGGCTCGTGCTGTTTTTCAAATTCGGCGTGCACGAACCGCATGCGTGGGGCGGCGCGGTGCAAATTTTCCTCATCGGCTTTCACCAGGACTTTCTGGTCGCCCTCGGCATGACGCTGCCGTTGTTTTTTTGGATTTGGATCGTGCCGGCGCGCTGGTTCGGTTCCTGGCCGCATCGGATCCTTTTTGTGTTCGGATTTTTTGTGTTTTGGACCATCGAAGTCTTCCTGCTCTTCGTCGAATATTATTTCTTCGATGAATTTAAATCGCGCTTCAACACCGTCGCCGTGGATTATCTTACCGCGCCAAAAGAAGTGGCGGGCAACATTTGGGAATCCTATCCCGTGGTGCTCATTGTGGCGGTTTGTATAGTGATCAGCCTGGCGTGGCTGGCGCTCGCGCTGTTTTATTTTCGGCAGATGTGGTTCCAGCCGGTGCGCGCGCGTTCCCGGTTTGCGCAATTCGCCATTGCCTGCGTCCTCTTTGCCGGCGTGTGGATCACCTTCAACCCGCAGTTTACCGTTTTCGCCGACATGGCCAATCGCGATTGGAGTTCGGTCATTGATTGGGTTACGTCGAGCGTTGGCGGAACGCATTTCAGTCCCAACCGCACCTTGAATGAAATCGCCAACAACGGTTCAATGTCTTTCGCCAATGCCGCGTTGACGCGCGATCTCGATTACAACGCGTATTATCTGACAATGAACAAGGAGGACGCCTATCGGCGCGTGCGGCGGTTGCTCGCGGAGCCGGGCGCCGAAATGACCGGCCAGACCAATTCCATCCTGCGCCACGTCGCGGGCGATTCCTCCAAACCCAAATTGAATGTCGTCATCCTGATGGAAGAAAGTTTTGGGTCGGAATTCTGGGGCAGTCTTGGCCGCACCAACACGCTCACGCCGGAAATGGACAAGCTGGCGACTACGGAAGGATTGTTGTTCACGAATATTTACGCGTCTGGAAACCGCACCGTGCGCGGTTTTGAAGGCGTGCTTTCGTCCTTCCCGCCGTTGCCGGGCGATTCCATTGTGAAGCGCGACCATTCGGACAACGTGGAGAGCATCGCGCGAATCCTCAAGCGCGACGGTTACAATACGATTTTCTTTTACGGCGGCCGCGGCATGTTCGACAGCATGAAGTCCTACGCGTTAAACAACGGCTGGGACCGTTTCCTCGAGCACAACCCGCCGTTCAACGACGATTTTCCGCATCCGAATTTTGCGACCATCTGGGGCGTGAGCGACGAGGAAGTTTACGCGCGGGCAATCCAGGAATTCCGCGCGTTGAACAACACCGGCAAACCATTTCTCGGCACCATCATGTCCGTCTCCAACCACAAGCCCTACACCTATCCGGCCGGCCGGATTCCCGAGGACCCGCTGAAACCCAAGCCGACGCGCAACAAAATCGTGAAGTATTCCGATTGGTGCCTGGGCCAGTTTTTCCAGGCGGCGAAAAAAGAGGCGTTCTGGACCAACACGATTTTTGTCGTGGTGGCCGACCATGGCGCGCGCGTCTACGGCAGCCAGAGCATTCCAATTTTTTCCTACGAAATCCCGCTGGTGATCCTCGGGCCGGCCGCCGTGAAATCCCCCGCGCGCATCGGCCAGCTTGGCTGCTCATTGGACGTGTCGCCGACTGTGCTAGGCTTGCTCGGACGCCCGTATGACACACTCTTTTTTGGCCGCGATCTATTGAAAGAAAATCCAGCGGAAGGACGCGTCTTCATCAATCATAACCGCGACATCGGCATCATGGAACACCAACGATTGGTGGTTTTGGGACTGCAAAAAACAGAAGAATTTTATTCCGGCGATCCGAAAGTCGCTGAGATGCAACCCTTGGCCAGTCCGCAGAAGTCCGATCGCGAGATTGAAACGAACGCCATCGCCGTTTACCAGGTCGCCGACGATCTTTACATGCACGAACGCTATCGGATCGACGGGAGCACCCGGCATCCGGCCACCGGCACCAACGCGCCGGCCAGCCGGAAATAAACCGTCAAAGAACGCGGGCCGCGGCGGTTATTGGCCGTTCATGTTCAGTTTGCCTTCGCCGGTAACTCTTCCCACGCTTAACTGATTATTGACTCCCTGCACACCCGGCAGGGCGGCAATTGTGTCGGCCACGCGTTGTTGTTCAGACGGGTTGCTGACCGTTCCCTGCACGGTCACTACTCCATCCTTGCCGACGTTCGCAATCAGTGAACTGCCCAGTGGCGCGAGCGTCGGGTCGTTGATCAGTTTCTCGCGAATTTCCTGGGCGACCGCCCAGGTGGCCGGATCCGCCCCGCCGGGCGCCGGGCTCACCGTCACAGTGGACT
>DASXHY010000433.1:0-3454 GCA_036488095.1 Verrucomicrobiia bacterium
ACGGCCTGGGCGTCGCCAGCGCCGCCGGCTACGAGCCGCTGATAAATCCTCAATCGCCAATCGCCGATCGGCAATCCTTGGGTCCCGTTCTCACCACGGACAAGTTACTCGCGGACATGCGCTGGGAAAACCTGGTCCGCGAATTGATGCTCGAAGTCATCGCCGCCGCCCGCGCGCTCGGATATAACGTTTCCGAATCACTCGCGGAAAAGCAAATTGAGCGGACACGCACGATGGGCTCTTACAAGGCATCCACGCTGGTCGATTTCGAGCAGGGCAGGGCACTGGAACTGGAGACTTTGTTCTTGGAACCACTGCGTCACGCAAAGACGGCCGGCGCCGCCATGCCGCGGCTGGAAGGCCTTTGCCGCGTGTTGCAAAAGTTCGCCTTAAATAGATAAATACCAGCGTGGTAGGGCGCGTCGCTCCGCGCGCGCCGCGGTTGAATGGCACGGGCGTCTCGCCCGTGTATATCGATTCGCACGGGCGAGAGGCGCGTCGCCGCTACAGCATCGGCTCCGCACGTTTCACAAACTGGATCGGCACACTCCACGGATCGCGCAATATCATGATTTCATCCCCGGCGGGCGTCGTCGAAACGTCCTCAGCCACGCTCGCGCCCGCCTTCACGAGACGATCGCGGTCGGCTTTGAGATTCTCAGAGATGAACGCCAGATGAAGGTGCATCGTCTCAACCGTCTTGTAATCCGGAACTGAAACGTTGGGATTGCGATAGATTTCAAACAACACCCCGCCTACATTCAGAAATCGCCCATGCGAAGGCGCGCCGCCCGCTCGCGCCACCGTGCAACCGAGATGTTTCACATACCACTCCGCCATCGCAACCGGGTCCGGGACTTGCAGCGCAAAATGTTCAAGCTTCATCGCACGCATTTTGTGCAACGGACTTATTCCACGCCAGTACTAATTCCTAATCCTGTAGGAGACGACGTAAGGGCGTGTTGCCCAAATTCAAAAAGCGAAAAACCCGGCATCCTCCTCGTCCTCGTTCTCCTCCTCGTAATCGAATTTCCCAACAAATCGAGGACGAGGGACGAACGGCCCTTCGCGCCCAAAGCAGCGTTGGGCAACACGCCTGTGGGGAGTCTTATTTTCACTTCCGCTGAATCAATTCGTTCGGCGCCTTTTTTATTTCCATCCGCGCTGATACCCCTAAATTAAGGTAACTTAAATGGACATGAAAACTCGGGTTCGATTCGCACCATCACCGACCGGTTACCTGCACATCGGCGGCGCGCGCACGGCGTTGTTCAACTGGCTTTACGCCCGCCACACCGGCGGCACGCTCGTGCTCCGCATCGAGGACACGGACGCCGCGCGGAACACGCAGGAGGCGGTGGATGTCATTCTCAACGGCCTCCGCTGGCTGGGGCTGAATTGGGACGAAGGCCCGCTGACCAGCGACGCCACCGGTCCGTGCAAAGGCGATCGCGGTCCCTATTTTCAATCCCAGCGCAACGACATTTATCAGCGCCGCGTGGAGGCGCTGCTTTCGCGCGGGCTGGCTTACGAGCACGAAGGCGCGATCAAATTCAAGATGCAACGCGAGACAATCGTCATCAATGATTTAATCAAAGGCGATGTGCACCGCGATTTAACCGACCGCGAGCAATTGAATCCGGATTTCGTTCTCGTCCGCTCCGATGGCGGGCCGATGTTCCATTTGGTCAACGTGGTCGACGACATCGAAATGAACATCACCCACGTCATTCGCGGCGAAGATCATCTCAGCAACACCGCCAAGCACATCGCGCTTTTTAAAGCGTTCGGAGTGGAACCGCCGAAGTTCGCACATATCCCGCTCATTCTGAATTCCGATGGCAGCAAAATGAGCAAGCGCGACCGCGGCGCTTCACTGAGCACGTACTGGGAGGAAGGTTTTTTGCCCGAAGCCGTGGACAATTACCTTTGCCTGCTTGGCTGGTCACCCAAGGAAAATCGCGAAAAATTCCCGATGGCGGAAGTCATCGAACGCTTCGACCTGCCGCAAATTCATAAGAGCAACGCGAAATTCGATTTCGAAAAACTGCTCTGGCTCCAGGGCGAATACTGCCGCGAATTGTCCGACGATCGTTTTTACGAACTATCCGTCCACGCCCTCGCCAAAGCCGGGATTGATACCAATAAGTTTGATGTCATCTACGTCAAAGCCGCGCTCGACACCTGCAAAGGCAAAATTAAAACCTTTAGCGAACTTTCCACCTACGCCGGATTTTATTTCCGCGACGAAATCGTTTACGATCCCGAAGCCGCCAGGAAAAGCTTTGTGCCGGAAAATAAACCGCGCCTTGAAAAACTCCGCGATGCCTTCGCGAAGACCGAGCCGTTCAACGCCGCAAATATCGAAGCCGCCCTGAAAGCCGTCGCCGGCGAACTGGGCGTAAAAGTCGGCGTGCTTGTGCACCCGGTCCGCCTCGCGGCCACAGGCAATCCCTCCGGCCCCAGCCTGTATCATCTGCTCGAGGTGATTGGCAAACAGAAGGCGTTGGGACGTATCGAACAAGCCCTCGGGAAGTTTTAAGGCGGCGTTTGCGGAAGATTAACTCTTTTGCAGCGTCTTATTCTTCGCCCGCGACTCCTCAGTCAGCTTCACCTTGAAATCCGCCAGCGCTTTTTGGAGTTTCGGCTCACCGGTCGCCAGAATTTGCACTGCCAGGATGCCCGCATTTTTCGCCGCGTTCACGCCCACCGTCGCCACCGGCACGCCCGGCGGCATCTGCACAATCGATAGCAACGAATCCATCCCGTCGAGCGCCTTGCCCTGGATGGGCACGCCAATGACCGGCAGGGTGGTGAACGCCGCCGTCACGCCCGGCAAATGCGCCGCGCCGCCCGCTCCGGCAATGATCACGCGCAACCCACGCTCCCGCGCGCCCGTGACATACTCCTCCAACCCGTGCGGGTCGCGATGCGCGGAGATGACACGCGCCTCGCTGATGATCCCAAAATCTTTGCAGACATCGGCAGCCGCCTTCATCGTCGGCCAATCCGAATCGCTGCCCATGAGGATGCCAACTTGTGCTTTCGAAATTGTTTCAGAATTCATGCGGGCGAAGTCTACTCAACTTCAATTTCAATTCAATTCAGAAACGCGCCGAAACAAGCCGTCCCGGAGCGCCGGTCTCCGACCCAGCACGTTTTTCCTTGTCACCCGCTGCGGCTGTTCGTTCCCTTGCAGTGCCCATGCCGACTCGAAACATGACCACCGCCAACAAGGTCACGATTTTGCGGATGCTCCTCATCCCCTTTTTCGTGGTCGAAGCCTTGTATTACGTGAGGACCGGCAAAGAAGAATTTCGATTGATGGCGATCCTCTCGTTCGGCATAGCGGCAATTTGCGACGGCGTGGATGGCTACATCGCGCGCCATTACAACCAGCGCAGCGAGCTGGGCGCCATTCTGGACCCGCTCGCGGACAAGCTGCTGCTCGTGT